>NZ_LZIX01000223.1:0-33528 GCF_001666955.1 Mycobacterium sp. E735
CGCAGCAGGAATAGGTAGCCGCTGACCTGCAGCCCGGTGGTCGGCTGACGCGGCACTGGTCCCCCTACCCTGCGCAGTTGTTGCACACACGCTAAAGCGGGCATAGGTCGGGCCGCTTAATTGATCCACAGGCCAGCGAACTTTCGAACCGTGCTTAGGGTAGGTAAAGTTACGGCGTGTTTTCTCACCGGATAGGTCGCTGCGTGGGGCTGGGGACCTCCGCGCTGGTCACCGCGTCTGGCCTGCTGCTGTCCCCCGCCGCGGCGCCGACAGCCTCCGCTTTCGACTGCCCCGACGTCGAGGTGATCTTCGCCCGCGGCACCAACGAGCCCCCCGGCCTGGGCCGGGTCGGCGACGCCCTGGTGGACTCGCTGCGACAGCAGACCGGGCTGAACATCCTGCCGTACGGGGTGAACTACGCGGCCGGCAAGCTGCAGCTGCACGGCGGCGACGGCGCCAACGACACCATCGACCGCGTCAAGAAGAGCGTCGAGACCTGCCCCAACACCAAGATCGTGCTGGGCGGCTACTCCCAAGGCGCGTCGGTGATGGACATCGTGGCCGGCGTCCCGATCGGCGGCATCAGCTGGGGCAACAAGCTGCCCGAGCAGTACGCCAACAACATCGCGGCCGTCGTCACGTTCGGTGACGTGGCCGACCGCGCCGGCGGCACGCTGCCGACTCAGAGCGCGCTGCTGGGGTCGAAGGCCGCCGACTACTGCAACCCCAACGACCCGATCTGCCACGCCGGTCCCGGTAACGAGTGGAGCGGGCACACGGAGGGCTACGTCCCCGTGTACACCACCCAGGCCGCGGCGTTCGTCGCCCAGAAGCTGGCCGGCTCGAGCTCGTCCAGCCCCGCGTTCGGTCCGCCGCTGGGCCCCGTTCCCGGTGGAACGCCGTCGCCGGTCAACGGGCAGACCCCGCCCGGCTCGCCGCCCTCGATCCACGGCGACACCGGTCCCGCGCCCACGCCGGCGACGCCGACCACGGTGACTCCGCAAGCACCTCTCGTCTGAATCGTTACCGGCCCGCGACCAACGCGCCCCTAACATCGTGGGGTGCGGCTCATTCCACTGACACTGGGCGCCGGGCTGCTCGCGGGCGCCGCGATAGTGGTTGCTCCCCAACTGCTTCCGCAGGCCTTCGCCTCGTGCCCCGGCGTTGAGGTGGTGTTTGCCCGCGGCACCGACGAGCCGCCCGGCGTCGGCAAGGTCGGCGCCGCCTTCGTCGACGCGCTGCGCCAGCAGACTTCCAAAAGCGTTGGCTCCTATGGGGTGAACTACCCGGCCAACAAGGACTTCCTCGCCGCGGCCGACGGCGCCAACGACGCCAGCAACCACATCCAGCAGATGGCCGGTAACTGCCCCAACACCAAGCTGGTGCTCGGCGGATACTCGCAAGGCGCGGCCGTCATCGACATCGTCACGGCCGCACCGCTACCCGGCCTCGGCTTCCGTCAGCCGCTGCCGGCCGCGGCCGCCGACCATGTGGCCGCCGTCGCCCTGTTCGGCAACCCGTCCGCCCGGGCGGGTCAGCTGATGAGCGCCCTCACCCCGGAATTCGACGGCAAGACCATCGACCTGTGCAACCCGGGCGACCCGATCTGCTCGCCCGGAACCCGCTGGGCGTCCCATCTGAGCTATGTGCCCGGATTGACCAACCAGGCCGCGAATTTCGTCGCGAAGAAGGTTTAGCGCGTGCGCAGGTCCCGGGTGATCAGGTTGCGCGCTTCGAGCTGATCGTCGGGCGGATAGTCGACGCTTACCAGCGTCAGACCGTGCGGCGGCGCGGCCGCGAAGTCACTGGATCGGCTTGTGGCGCTGAGCAATTCGCGGCACCAGGACACCGGCCGCCGGTGCTCGCCCACGGCCAGCAGCGCCCCGACCAGCGAGCGCACCATCGACCAGCAGAACGCGTCGGCGGTCACCTGCGCGGTGATCAGGTCGCCGTCGCGTGACCACTGAAGGCGCTGCAGGTCGCGAATGGTGGTGGCGTTGGGCCGGTGCCGGCAGAACCCGGCGAAGTCGTGCAGGCCCACCAGCTCTCGGGAGGCGGCGGCCATCGCGTCGACGTCCAGCGGCCGCGGCCAAGCGGTGACGTAGCGGGCCAGCTGCGGCTGCACCCCGTAGGGCGCGGTCGACAGCCGATACGCATAATGGCGCCGCAGCGCCGAGAACCGGGCGTCGAAACCCCCAGGGGCGCGCCTGATGTCGAGCACCCGCACGTCCGTGGGCAAGAACCGGCCGAGCCGGCGCACCAGCGGCCGGAACTCCGGCTCGCCGACGTGCGGCGAGCGCGGGTAGGCGTTGGGCAGCGCGTCCAGCGGCACGTCGAGGTGGGCCACCTGCCCGGTGGCGTGCACGCCGGTGTCCGTGCGGCCGGCGGCGCGCAGCCGTACCGGGGTGCGGAACAGGGTGGTCAGCGCCTCGTCGAGCACTCCCGCCACGGTGCGCTGGCCGGCCTGAGCCGCCCAGCCCGCGAATTCCGTTCCGTCATAGGCGATGTCGAGCCGCAGACGGACCTGAGAATCCGAGTCGTTAACTCTCGTCAGCCTCGTCGGCCTCTTCGGCCTTCTCGGCCTCGGCCCGCGCCTCGATGGCCTCGTCGTGCTTTTCCTCGGCCTTGGCCTGGGCCTCCGTGGATTCCCCGGTTTCCGAAGGCTCTGAAGCTTCCGAAGTACCGGCCGGCTCGGTCACCTCTTCGGCCGTCGGCCCGACGGCCTCCTCAGGCTCGACCGCCGCCTGAGGCGCCGCCGCTGCCGCCACGGGCGCATCAGCCTTCTTGGGCGTCTTCGCCCGGCGCGCCCGCTCGGCCTCCGACGTCACCGTCTTCTCCAGCACCAGCTGGATCACCGCCATCGGGGCGTTGTCGCCCTTGCGCGGCTCGACCTTGATGATGCGGGTGTAGCCGCCGTTGCGGTCGGCGAAGAACGGCCCGATCTCGTCGAACAGCTTGTGCACCACGTCCTTGTCGCGGATCTTCTTCATCACCTCGCGACGGTTGTGCAGCGTGCCCTTCTTCGCGTGCGTGATCAGCTTCTCGGCGTACGGACGCAGCGCGCGCGCCTTCGGCTCGGTCGTCTTGATCTGGTTGTGCTCGAACAGCGACGTGGCCAGGTTGGCCAGCAGCGCCTTCTGGTGCGAAGACGACCCGCCGAGGCGAGGACCCTTGGTGGGCTTGGGCATTGCACTATCTCCTAAGTGGGGCCGGCCCCCGTATCAGGTAGGGCCGGGACGGACTTCTCTAGTTGTGTCCGGTTCCTCGGCGGCCGCTGCACGGCCGCATCGTCACCGGACGGCCATTACAGCTGTTCGGTTTCCGCGTAGTCCTGGTCGTCGTAGGCGCCCTCGGTGGACCAGGTGCCCGTGGCCACGTCGTAGCCGGCGACCTGCGACGGGTCGAAGCTCGGCGGGCTGTCCTTGAGCGACAGGCCCAGCTGGTGCAGCTTGACCTTCACCTCGTCGATGGACTTCTGGCCGAAGTTGCGGATGTCGAGCAGGTCGGACTCGGTGCGGCTGACCAGCTCGCCGACGGTGTGCACGCCCTCGCGCTTGAGGCAGTTGTAGGACCGCACGGTGAGGTCCAGGTCGTCGATCGGCAGCGCGAACGACGCGATGTGGTCGGCCTCGGCGGGCGACGGCCCGATCTCGATGCCCTCGGCCTCGACGTTGAGTTCGCGTGCCAGGCCGAACAATTCGACCAGGGTCTTACCGGCCGACGCCAGCGCGTCGCGCGGGGTGATCGAGCTCTTGGTCTCGACGTCCAGGATCAGCTTGTCGAAGTCGGTGCGCTGCTCGACACGGGTCGCGTCGACCTTGTAGGTCACCTTGAGCACCGGCGAGTAGATGGAATCGACCGGGATGCGGCCGATTTCGGCCCCGGAGGCCCGGTTCTGCACCGCCGGGACGTAGCCACGGCCACGCTCGACGACGAGCTCGACCTCGAGCTTGCCCTTGTCGTTCAGGGTCGCGATGTGCATGTCGGGGTTGTGCACCGTGACGCCGGCGGGCGGCACGATGTCGCCCGCGGTGACCGCGCCCGGGCCCTGCTTGCGCAGGTACATGGTGACCGGCTCGTCCTCCTCCGAGGACACCACCAGGCCCTTGAGGTTCAGGATGATCGCGGTGACGTCTTCCTTCACCCCGGCGACGGTGGTGAACTCGTGCAGCACGCCGTCGATGCGGATGCTGGTGACGGCCGCGCCGGGAATCGACGACAGCAGCGTGCGCCGCAGCGAATTGCCCAGGGTGTAACCGAATCCGGGCTCCAGGGGCTCGATCACGAACTGCGAGCGGTTGTCGGTGAGGACTTCCTCCGACAGGGTGGGTCGCTGAGAGATCAGCATGGTGTTTCTTCTTCTCCTTCTCGGCACCCGCTATTTGATGCCGTTAGGTTTCCGCACCGGTCGGTGCGGAAGCTCTTACTTCGAGTAGAACTCGACGATCAGCTGCTCGGCGAGCGGCACGTCGATCTGAGCCCGCTCGGGCAGCTGGTGAATCAGGATGCGCTGGCGCTCGCCGACCACCTGCAGCCAGCTCGGGATCGGGCGGTCGCCCGCCGTCTCCCGCGCGATCTGGAACGGCACCGTGTTCAGCGAGCCGTCCCGCACGTCGATGATGTCGTACTGCGACACCCGGTAGCTGGGCACGTTGACGTGCACGCCGTTGACGCTGAAGTGGCCGTGGCTGACCAGCTGGCGGGCCATCCGGCGCGTGCGGGCCAGCCCCGCGCGGTACACGACGTTGTCCAGCCGGCTTTCCAGGATCTTGAGCAGCTCCTCACCCGTCTTGCCGGGCTGCCGGGTGGCCTCTTCGTAGTAGCGGCGGAACTGCTTCTCCATCACGCCGTAGGTGAAGCGGGCCTTCTGCTTCTCCTGCAGCTGCTGCAGGTATTCGCTCTCCTTGATCCGCGCGCGGCCGTGCTGGCCGGGCGGGTAGGGGCGCTTCTCGAACGCCTGGTCGCCACCGACGAGGTCGGTGCGCAGCCGGCGCGACTTGCGGGTGATGGGTCCGGTGTAACGAGCCATGATTGTGTCCTAGACCCTTCTGCGCTTCGGCGGACGGCAGCCGTTGTGGGGCTGGGGGGTGACGTCGGAGATCGCGCCGACCTCGAGGCCCGCGGCCTGCAGCGAACGGATCGCCGTCTCCCGGCCCGAGCCCGGGCCCTTCACGAACACGTCGACCTTGCGCACACCGTGCTCCTGCGCCTTGCGCGCCGCGTTCTCGGCGGCCAGCTGAGCGGCGAACGGGGTCGATTTCCGCGAGCCCTTGAAGCCGACGTGGCCCGACGACGCCCAGGCGATGACGTTGCCCTGGGGGTCGGTGATGCTCACGATCGTGTTGTTGAACGTGCTCTTGATGTGCGCGGCACCGTGCGGGATGTTCTTCTTTTCCCGCTTGCGGGTCTTCTGCCCCTTCTTGGGGGCAGACGCTGCCTTCTTGGCTGGTGGCATGGGCGATTACCTGGCCTTCTTCTTGCCGGCGATGGTGCGCTTCGGGCCCTTGCGGGTGCGCGCATTGGTCTTGGTCCGCTGGCCGCGCACCGGCAGGCCGCGGCGGTGCCGCAGGCCCTGGTAGCAGCCGATCTCGATCTTGCGGCGAATGTCGGCCTGCACCTCGCGGCGCAGGTCACCCTCAACCTTGAGGTTCGCTTCGATGTAGTCACGCAAGTGGGTCAGCTGGTCATCGGTCAGGTCCCTGGTGCGCAGGTCCTTGTCGATCCCAGTAGCTGCCAGGATCTCGTTCGACCGGGTACGGCCGACGCCGAAAATGTAGGTCAGCGCGATCTCCATCCGCTTGTCGCGCGGCAGATCGACGCCTACTAATCGAGCCATAGGTGGCGTTTCCTCTTTTTCTAAGCGGAGGTCTGATCCCAGTCCGTTCCCGTCTTGAGACGGGGCCCGGCCTCCGTCCGGGCGTGGATGAGCGACGTACTCGCTCAGTGGTGCTGGGAGGTCTGCATTCAGTTGTGTTGGGCAGAGCCGGCCTTGATGGCTGCGACCCGCATCGCCCGGCTACGCCGCGCTTGCGATCGCCGCCGGATCAGCCCTGGCGCTGCTTGTGGCGCGGATCGGAGCAGATCACCATGACCCGCCCATGCCGACGGATCACCCTGCACTTGTCACAGATTGGCTTGACGCTCGGGTTCACCTTCACGGCTGTTCGATCCTGTTCTTTCTCGTTGTCTTATTCGGGCTTACTTGTACCGGTACACGATGCGGCCCCGGGACAGGTCGTAGGGAGACAGCTCCACCACCACCCGGTCCTCGGGCAGGATGCGGATGTAGTGCTGCCGCATCTTGCCGCTGATGTGGGCGAGCACTTTGTGACCGTTCTCCAGCTCAATGCGGAACATCGCATTGGGCAGGGGCTCGACCACGCGGCCCTCGACCTCTATGGCACCGTCCTTCTTGGCCATAACTTTTCAGCAATCCTCGTCTTTGGTTTCGTATCCTGTGTGCGCCCTTACCGGCGCAGCATTCGCCCGACTAGAAACGTGAGCCGGTTACAGGAAATTCCTCAGACAGGGCACGCAAAAAGTCGGCGCGGATGACGCACCGTTGTCCCACGATACCCGGTCAGGCCCCTTCACCCAAAATCGCCGGCAGCGAAATCCGCCCGGCCTCCTCGACCTGCCGCGAGGGCCCTGACGAGGGCATACTTAACTCCGATGACGAGCCCCGCGAGTCCCGCCGAACCCTCCGCCCAGCCTCGCAAGCCGGTGTTGCTGACCGTCGATGACGATCCCTCCGTCTCGCGCGCGGTCGCCCGTGACCTTCGCCGCCAATACGGCGACCGGCACCGGGTCGTGCGCGCCGAGTCCGGTCCCGACGCCTTGGAGACGCTCAAGGAGCTCAAGCTGCGCGGCGAGACCGTGGCGGTGCTCATCGCCGACTACCGGATGCCGCAGATGAGCGGCATCGAGTTCCTCGAGCAGGCGATGGACCTGTACCCCGCCGCGCGCCGCGTGCTGCTGACCGCGTACGCCGACACCCACGCCGCCATCGACGCGATCAACGTCGTCGACCTGGACCACTACCTGCTCAAGCCGTGGGACCCGCCGCAGGAGAAGTTCTACCCGGTGATCGACGGCCTGCTGGATGCCTGGCGGTCGGCCCCCGAACACCCGATCCCGCACACCAAGGTGATCGGGCACCGCTGGTCGGAGCGGTCCTGGCAGGTGCGCGACTTCCTGGCCCGCAACGGGCTGCACTACTCGTGGTTCATGGCCGACGATCCCGACGGCGAGCGGCTGCTCAAGGCCGCCGGCGAGGACGGCCTGCGGCTGCCCGTCGTCGTCACCGAACGCGGCGACACCCTGGTCGAACCCACCGACGCCCAGCTGGCCGACACCCTGGGCCTGACCACCACGCCGTCGCAAGAGTTCTACGACCTGATCGTCATCGGCGGCGGGCCCGCGGGCCTGGCCGCCGCCGTCTACGGCGCCTCGGAGGGGCTGCGCACGGTGCTGATCGAGCGCACCGCGACGGGCGGCCAGGCGGGCCAGAGTTCACGCATCGAGAACTACCTCGGCTTCCCCGACGGCGTGTCGGGCGGCCAGTTGGCGGAGCGCGCCCGTCGGCAGGCCGAGAAGTTCGGGGCCGAGCTGATCACCGCGCGCTCCGCCACGGCGCTGGAGGTCAACGGTCCCAAGCGCACCGTGCGGTTCGCCGACGGCGGCTCGATCGACGCGCACGCGGTCATCCTGGCCACCGGCGTCACCTACCGCGAGCACCAGGCCGAGGGCTGCGGCGAGCTGACCGGCAAGGGCGTCTACTACGGGGCGGCCGTCTCGATCGCCTCGGAGTGCGCGGGCGAGGAGGTCTACGTCGTCGGTGGGGCCAACTCCGCCGGCCAGGCCGCGATGTACCTGTCCCGCGAGGCGAAGTCGGTGACCATCGTGGTGCGCGGCCCGTCGCTGGACGCGTCGATGTCCTACTACCTCATTCAGCAGATCCAGCGGCGGCCCAACATCACCGTCCGCACCTGCACCGAGGTGCGGCGCGCCGTCGGCGAGGACCACCTGGAGCGGCTGACCCTGGTCGACAACCAGACCGGGGAGACCGAGGACGTCACCTGCGCCCGGATGTTCATCTTCATCGGCGCCGCGCCGCGCACCGAATGGCTGGACGGGGTGCTCGCCCGCGACGACCACGGCTTCGTCCTCACCGGCCCGGACCTGCGCAACGTGTGCGGGTGGACGCTCGACCGCCCGCCGCATCACCTGGAGACCAGCGTGCCGGGCGTATTCGCCACCGGCGACGTGCGGGCCGAGTCCGCCAAGCGCGTCGCGGCCGCGGTCGGCGAGGGATCGATGGCCGTCATGCTGGTGCACCGCTACCTGGCCGAGTCATGACGGCCAAGACACCCTGCCAGCCCGACGAGCTGCGCAGCCTGTTCCTGTTCGAGGCGCTCACCGACGAACAGCTAGCGGTGCTGTGCGCAGCTGGGCACATCGAGAACTACGAACCGGGCCCCATCTGCGTCGAAGGCGAGCCGGCGACCTGCTTCTACGTCCTCATCCAGGGCGAGTTGACGATGTCCAAGCTCTCAGGCGGCCAGGACATCGAAACCAACCGCACCTCGCAGCGCGGCGTCTACTGCGGCGCCTGGCGGGCGTTCACCGGCGGCAAGCAGAAGAGCTACGACGCCTCGGTGCACGTGACCAAGCCGTCGCGGTTCTTCGTGATGGACGCACCCGTGTTCGCCCAGTTCATGAAGGACCAGTTCCCGATGGCCGTCCACCTGCTCGACGGCATCGCCGTCGGCACCGACCGGACCCGGCGGATCATCGACAACCGGGAGAAGCTGCTCGCGCTGGGCCGGCTGTCGGCCGGGCTGACCCACCAGCTGAACAACCCCGCGGCGGCCATCGCCCGCGCGGCCGCCGATCTGCGCGGCCGGGTCGCCGGCATGCGGGGCAAGCTGGCCATGCTCGCCGACGGCACCGTCAGCCCCGAGGCACTCAGCGCCCTGGTCCACCTCCAGCAAGGGGTGGCCGAGCAGGTCGCCAAGTCGGCGACGGAACACCTGAGCGCGATGGAAACCGCCGACCGCGAGGACGCCGTCGGCGACTGGCTGGAAGAGCACGGCGTCGAGGGCGGCTGGGACATCGCGCCGACGTTCGTCGAGGGCGGCATCGACACCGACTGGCTGGAGCGGATTTCCACGGTCAGCGAAGAACTCGCGTCGACATCGCTGGAGGAGGCGATCCGGTGGATCAACTACACCATCGAGAGCGAGCTGCTGATGAACCAGATTTTGGAAGCGAGCAAACGGATTTCGGCGTTGGTCGCCGACGCCAAGCAGTATTCGCAGCTGGACCGCGCCCCGTTCCAGGTGGCCAACATCCACGAATTGCTGCGCTCCACACTGGTGATGTTCGCCGACCGGTTGACCAAGGACGGAAGCAGGGGCACCAAAGCGATCACCCTGGTGAAGGATTTCGACCAGTCGCTTCCCGAAATTCCCTGCTACCCAGGTGATCTCAACCAGGTGTGGACCAACATCATCGACAACGCCATCGCCGCGATGCGCGACACGGGCGGCACGCTGACCGTCCGCACCTGCCGGGAGGGCGAGAACATGGTTCGCGTCGAGATCTGCGACACCGGGCCCGGGGTGCCCGAGGAAGCCCGCGAGCACATCTTCGAGCCGTTCTTCACCACCAAGCCGTTCGGCGAGGGCACCGGCCTCGGGCTGGACCTGGCGTTCAACATCGTCGTCAAGAAGCATCGCGGGGACCTGCGCGTCGAATCGGTGCCCGGCGACACCCGGTTCATCGTGCTGCTACCGCTGGAAGTCCCGCCGGTCGCGGACCCGGAGCCGGTCGAATCGGTGGAATAGGGCCGCCGCCGCGCCGGTTGGGAACAACCATGACCGATGCAGCGAGCAAGCCCAACCTCGGCCGGTTCGGATCGTTCGGACGCGGCGTCACGCCTGAACAAGCCAAAGACATCGAAGCCCTGGGCTACGGGGCCGTCTGGGTGGGCGGCTCTCCCCCCGCCGAGCTGGCCTGGGTGGAGCCCATCCTCGAAGCGACGACCACCCTGCAGGTGGCCACCGGCATCGTCAACATCTGGACGGCCGCGGCGAAGCCGGTGGCCGAGTCGTTCCACCGCATCGACAAGGCCTACCCCGGCCGCTTCCTGTTGGGCATCGGCGTCGGCCATCCCGAGGCGCACGCGGAGTACCGCAAGCCCTACGACGCGCTGGCCGAGTACCTGCAACAACTCGACGACTACGGCGTGCCCGCCCACCGCCGCGTGGTGGCCGCGCTCGGACCCCGGGTACTCAAGCTGTCCGCGGAGCGCGCCGCCGGGGCGCACCCGTACCTCACCACCCCCGAACACACCGCGCAGGCGCGCGAGCTGATCGGCCCGTCGGCGTTCCTGGCGCCCGAACACAAAGCCGTGCTGACCACCGACGTCGAGAAGGCCCGCGCGGTGGGCCGCAGGGCGCTCGACATCTATTTCCAACTGGCCAACTACCGCAACAACTGGAAACGGCTCGGTTTCACCGACGAGGAAGTCACCAAGCCGGGCAGCGACCGCCTGATCGACTCGTTGGTCGCCTACGGCACGCCGGAGGCGATCGCGGCCCGATTGAAAGAGCACCTCGACGCGGGTGCCGACCACGTGCCGGTGCAGGTCCTGACGAAGGATGAAAACCTGGTGCCGGCGTTGGCCGAATTGGCGGGGCCGCTCGGACTGAGCTGACAGACGCGGGAGGGGACGTAGATGACCGAGGCAGTAGCACTCAAACCCGACCTGGGCCGGTTCGGCGTCTGGCTGCCCAACCGATCCATCACCGGGGAACTTGCGGCGCGGATCGAGTCACTCGGCTACGGCGCCGCCTGGATCGGTGGTTCGCCGGACGCCGAGCTGTCGTGGGTGGAACCGGCCCTGGCGCAGACCTCCTCGCTGCAGCTGGCCACCGGGATCATCAACATCTGGACGGCGCAGGCCGCGGCCGTCGCCCGGTCCTTCCAGCGCATCGAAACGGCTTATCCCGGAAGGTTTTTGCTCGGGGTCGGCGTCGGGCATCCCGAGCACACCCAGGAGTACGTCAAGCCGTACGACGCGCTGGCCTCCTACCTCGACGAGCTCGACGCCGCGATGGTGCCCACCAGCCGCCGCGTGCTCGCCGCGCTCGGGCCGCGCGTGCTGCGGCTGGCGGCCCAGCGCAGCGCCGGCGCGCACCCGTATCTGACCACGCCGGAACACACGGCCAAGGCCCGCGAACTGGTCGGCAAGTCCGTGTTCCTCGCGCCCGAACACAAGGTGGTGCTGACCACCCCGGACCAAGAAGGGGCGGAGGCAGCCCGCGCCATCGGGCGCAGGTATGCCGACTTCTACCTGGACCTGAGTAACTACGTGAACAACTGGCTGCGGCTCGGGTTCACCGAAGCCGACGTCCGCAAGCCGGGCAGCGACCGGCTGATCGACGCGGTGGTCGCGTATGGCACGCCGGAGGCCATCGCGCAGCGACTCCGCGAACACTGCGACGCCGGAGCCGACCACGTGGCCATCCAGGTGCTGGACAGCCAGGACGACGACGCGCTCGTTTCGGCGCTCAGCGAACTGGCCGGGCCGCTGGGGCTGACTGCCGCAAGCTGACCCGTCCGCTCGGTTAGGGTTTGACCATGCGGTTACTGGTCACCGGCGGCGCGGGGTTCATCGGCGCGAACTTCGTGCACAGCACCGTCCGCGAACACCCCGAGGACTCGGTGACGGTGCTCGACGCCCTGACCTACGCCGGGCGGCGGGAGTCGCTGGCCGACGTCGAGGACGCCATTCGGCTGGTCGTCGGGGACATCTGCGACACCGAGCTGGTCTCCGGGCTGGTCGCCGAGTCCGACGCGGTCGTGCACTTCGCCGCGGAAAGCCACGTGGACAACGCGCTGGACGACCCGGGCCCGTTCCTGCACACGAACGTGGTCGGCACGTTCACCATCCTGGAAGCCGTCCGGCGCCACGGCGTGCGGTTGCACCACATTTCGACCGACGAGGTCTACGGCGACCTCGAGCTCGACGACCCCAACCGGTTCACCGAATCGACGCCCTACAACCCGTCGAGCCCGTACTCGGCTACCAAGGCCGGAGCCGACATGCTGGTCCGGGCGTGGGTTCGCTCCTACGGCGTGCGCGCGACGATCTCGAACTGCTCCAACAACTACGGCCCGTATCAGCATGTCGAGAAGTTCATCCCGCGCCAGATCACCAACGTGCTCACCGGCCGGCGGCCCAAGCTGTACGGCAGCGGCGCCAACGTCCGCGACTGGATCCACGTCGACGACCACAACAGCGCCGTGCGGCGCATCCTGGAAAAGGGCGAAATCGGCCGCACCTACCTGATCAGCTCGGAGGGCGAACGCGACAACCTCAGCGTGCTGCGCACGCTGCTGAAGATGATGGGCCGCGAACCCGACGACTTCGACCACGTGACCGACCGCGTCGGCCACGACTTGCGCTACGCCATCGACCCGTCGATGCTCTACGACGAATTGTGCTGGGCGCCAAAGCATACCGACTTCGAGGAGGGCTTGAGCGCCACCATCGACTGGTATCGTGCGAACGAATCGTGGTGGCGCCCTCTGAAGGACGCCGCGGAAGCCCGTTATGAAGGACGTGGTCAATAAGATGAAGGTTCGCGAACTCGACATCCCCGGCACCTGGGAGATCACCCCCGCCCTTCATGGCGACTCCCGGGGCCTGCTCTTCGAGTGGCTCACCGACCACGACTTCACCGGCTTCGCCGGTCACCGCCTGGACGTCCGGCAGGCCAACTGTTCGGTGTCGTCCGCCGGCGTGCTACGTGGCCTGCACTTCGCCCAGGTTCCCCCGAGCCAGGCCAAATACGTGACCTGCGTGTCCGGCTCGGTGTTCGATGTGGTGGTCGACATCCGGGTGGGCTCACCCACATTCGGCCAGTGGGATTCGGTTCTGCTCGACGACCTGAATCACAAGACGATTTACATTTCGGAGGGCTTGGCGCACGGCTTCCTTGCGCTCCAAGACAATTCGACGGTGATGTACCTGTGCTCGGCCGAATACAACCCGCAGCGCGAACACACCATCTGCCCCACGGATCCGGCGTTGGCGATCGACTGGCCGCTGGTCAACGGCGCCGCCCCCAACCTGTCCGACCGCGACGCGGCTGCCCCGAGCTTCGAAGAGGTCCGCGCCTCGGGCCTGCTGCCCTCCTGGGAGGAGACGCAGCGGTTCATCAACGCCAAGCGCGACGGGTAACGGGGGCGGTCGCGGGGCGACCCGGCCACCAAGACCGGGGATGAATTTTGTGGCGCGCGTGCGGATCGCGTTTGCACACCTGACGCCGAGCGCCGTTATGGCTTACCGGATATGGGGCAGTGGCGGTTTTGCCACCGAGAAATCCCTCAGGTAGCGTGAATTCGCCCGCTTTGGCGATCTGTGACGATATGACGACACCGCAGCGCCCTATGCGGACGACTGGGGAGGCGGATGAAACTCGGGCAGGTATTCGATCCGCGCAATAACGCACTCAATGCGTGGCGCTTGGCGCTGGCCGCCGAAGTGATCTTCTGGCACACGTTGTCCGTAAGGAATCACCTCCCGTCGTCCCGGGCGGTGTTGCAACTGCTCCTTTGCATAGGGGTGGATGGGTTCTTCGGCATTTCCGGATTCCTGATCACCGCGAGTTGGCTGAGCAACCCGAAGCTACGCGAATATCTCGCCGCTCGGGCTCTTCGCATCCTGCCCGGCTTTTACGTTTGCCTGCTGGTGACCGCCTTCGTGATTGCTCCTATCAGCGTGGCGATTCAAGGCGGGTCGCCCGCCAAACTCATATCGTCGGGCGCGCCGCTGGAATACGTTCTGAAGAACAGCGCCGTGGCGCTGGTCAAATTCGATGTCGGTGGCACACCGCGCGACATTCCCAACGCGGGGATGTGGAACGGTTCGCTGTGGTCCCTCATTTGGGAAATCATGTGCTACCTAGTCGTCGCGGGTATCGGGGTAGTCGGCCTTGCGAAGTACCGGTGGGTATCCCTGGCAATCCTCTTGCCGGCGACGGTCGGGGCCGCAATGCTGCCGCCGTTGAGATTTCCCGACGTACTTCATCAACATGAGGGCGGCGGCGACGTCCGCACCGCCCTGCTCTTCTTGATTTGCCGGTCCGCAATCATGTTCGCGGCCGGGGCGTTCCTTTACCAGTGGCGCGACGTGATTCCCGCGCGATGGTGGCTCGTCGGGGTGAGCGTCGCCATCGTCATAGCGGCCGGTTCGCTACCCGACTACCGGGTCGTCGCCGCCGTCCCGCTGGCCTATGCCGTCATCGTCTCCGGCTCCCTGATCCACAACGAGCGCTTGAGGCTGCGTACGGATCTGTCTTACGGGACTTATATCTACGCCTACCCGGTTCAGCAGTTGCTCACCGTCATGGGACTTCTCCGTTTGGCCCCGCTCCTCTTCACCCTCGTCGTGGCAGCGGCGACGTTGCCCCTGGCCGTGGCGAGCTGGTTTCTCATCGAAAGGCCCGCCAGGTCTCTCAAATACCGTCTGAAGCGGAAGTCGGTGACCCCGGTCCCCGACGGAGCGGGCGACGACCGGCGCACCCGAGAGGCACCGGATACCGCCTAGCCGTGGGTGCGAGCAGTCCGGGAGATACGGGCTTCACAGAAGTTCATAGAGTGTCTTATGATTCCGCGGGCAGCTCGGGGGCTACGACAGGAAGACGCGTGACACTCGGGCAGCAATTCGATCCGCGCAACAATGCACTCAACGCGTGGCGGCTGGTGCTGGCGATTTCGGTGATACTAGGCCACTCCTTCACCCTGACCGGACATCATCTGCCGGCCGGGATGGTTGGACATCTCTTGGGCGCCGGAGGGGTCGACGGCTTCTTCGCGGTCTCGGGATTCCTGATCACCGCGAGCTGGCTTCGGCACCCCCACATCCGGGACTATCTCGTGGCCCGCGCCCTGCGCATCCTCCCCGGGTTCTACGTCTGCCTGGTCGTCACCGCATTCGTCGTCGCCCCGATCGGCGTTCACATCCAGGGCGGCTCGGCGATGAAATTGCTACTGTCCTCGGCGCCCTTCGACTACGTCCTGATGAACAGCGCGGTGGCCACCCTCAAGGTCGATGTCGGCGGAACGCCGACCGGGATCCCGTATCCGGGCACGTGGAACAGTTCGCTGTGGACACTCATGTTCGAGCTTGCCTGCTATCTGGCCGTGGCGGCCATCGGCGTCGCCGGCCTCGCCAGCCGCCGGTGGGTCTCCCCCGCGATCTTGGTAGTGGCGGTGGCGGCCGAGGTGTTATCGCCGCCCATGGCAATCGGCCAGCCGATGGCTTCCCAGTTCGCCGCCGCGAGCGCGCGCTTCGCCGTCATGTTCGCGGCCGGAGCCTTGCTCTACCAATGGCGGGACAAGATCCCCGCCCGGTGGTCGCTTGTGTGGGTGTGCGTGGTCGTCGTCGCCCTGGGCGGCACGCTACTTCCGCATCATCGGCTGCTTGGTGGCATCCCCCTTGCCTACGCGATCATCGCGTCCGGCGCGCTACTGCAGAGCAAACGACTGAGGCTCCGTACGGATCTCTCCTACGGCGTGTACATCTACGGCTTCCCGGTTCAGCAGTTGCTGATGATCTCGTGGGTTGGCGTCCCGACTCCGATTGTGCACGCGGGCGTCGCGACGATAGCCACACTGCCGCTAGCCGCTCTGAGCTGGTTTCTGGTCGAGAAGCCCGCGATGTCGCTGAAGGCCCAACTGTTGACCAAGTGGAAGGCGGAAGAGGAAGCCGCCGACATGGTGGATCTCATCCTTGAGGAACCGACTGACGAGGTTGCCGATCCCGCCTAGTCGCCAGTTCCCCCGCCCACAGCAGCACCGTCAACGCCTCCGCGGTCACCGTAATCGCGGCATACGGCGCGGGTTCCCAACCTCGCTCGACAAACCCCTGCAGCCCAACGGTCCTCGACAGCGCGAACGCGACCAGCGAGCCGCCCGCCACGGCGGCCGCGGCCCACCGCAGCCATTCGGGACCGCCAAGGAGGATCAGCAGGGCGAGGGCGAACGAGGCGCTGGCCTGAACCAGAAACGCGGCGCCGATGTCCGGGATGTGGCGATAGCCATGGACATACAGGTAGGCGTGGCCGGCGGCGCTGACGGCCAGTGACACGGCCAGGCCGAGGCGAATCAGCAGAGTCATTGCAGGGCCTGCTCTTTCAACGCCAGGACGGTCTCACCCTTGGTGTAGCTCACCTCGCGGATGCCGAGCGCGTCGCGGAGCTTGCCCGCGGGCAGGGTGACCGGCTTGGGCGCGGGCCCGTCGCCGGGCTTCGGCAGCGGATACGCGGTCGTGGTCCCGCTGTAGAACGTCACCTTGCCCTCCGTCTTGGAAAAGAGTTGGTGCACATGCCCGTTCAGGCAGGTGACCGACGAGAACCGGCGCAGGTAGGACAGCGCCTGGGTCGCGTCGTCGGTGCCCCAGCCCCAGTTCGGGTACATCGCGAACAACGGGATGTGGCTGAACACGATGACGGGGGTGTCGCTCGACAGCCGCGCGACGTCCTTCTCGACGAACTCCAGCTGGTCGGTCCCCAGGTGCCCGAGTTTGTGCAGGTTCAACGTGTTGACCAGTGCGATCACGTGGACGCCCGCGGTGTCGAAGCTGTACCAGCCGTCACCGGCGGATCCGGCGCCGAAGGCGCTGCGGTACTTCTGGCCCGCGTCGTCGACGGAGTCGTGCTCCCCCGGAACGGTGAACACGTGCGGCGTCTTCAAGGCGGTCATCATCTGCTTAACCTGGTCGAACTGCTCGGGGCTGGACAGGTGCGTGAGGTCACCGGTATGCACCACGAAATCCGGTGTGTAGCCGAGGTTGTTGACCTGGTCGATGGCGTGGCCGAATGTGCCGGCGACGTCCGGGTTGGGTGCCCCGGTGAAGCCGATGTGGCTGTCGCTGATCTGCGCGAACCGCAGGGCGGGCCGGGCGTGGGTGTGCTCGGTGGCGGCCGCGCCGGCGACGTGCGAAATGACCTCGCCGCCAACCACGGAGAACCCGACCGCCGCGCCGAACCAAGCCGTGTGTCGCATCAGCTGGCGGCGACTCATGTTCGGGTTCACCGGGTCACCACCACGGTCCCGTGCATCATCGGGTGGATCGAGCACACGTAGTCGAAAGTGCCCGGGTCGGTGAAGGTGTGGGTGAATGTGGCACCGGTCCCCATCCCGGGCGAGTGGAACGACCCGTCGCTCGCGGCCACGGTGTGGGGCTCTTCGTCGCGGTTGGTCCACGTGACCGTGGTGCCCGCGGTGACGGTCAGCGTCGCGGGCGCGAATGCGAAACCGTCGATGTTGACCTGGTTGCCGGTCGCCGGCGCCGCCGGTGCGGTGACGGACGTGGAACCCATGGACACGCCGGGACTGGAGCCGGCGGCCGGCCGCGAAGCCGAGCAACCCGCCAGCACCGCGGCGACGGCCAGCGCGGCCGCCGAAAGTTTTGTAAGCGTCATGCCCATAGATAGGGCGACGCGTTACACCACTCAGGCGGGCTGGTCGGGACGCGGGGGCGCGAACACCTCGATGACGCCGTCGGCCTCGCGAACCAACAACGGCGGCAACGGCTTCGGGGCGATCGGCAACTGATGGGTGAGCACCTGCCCGGTCGGCGAGAAGGACGTCGAGTGACAGGGGCAGCGCAGCGTGTCGTCGGGGGCGTCGAACCACAACCGGCACCCCTGATGGGTGCACACGCCGGAGACGGCCTGGGGTTTGCCGTCGACACGGCGCACGAATCCGCTGACCGAACCCAGGTCGAACGGGTGCATGACCCCGTCGGTCACCTGCGAGCTGGCCGCCACGCGCTGCCACGTCCCGGCGTTGGGCGTGAGCGGCGCGTTGTCGGCGGCCGGGACACCACCGGTTTCACCGGTGACCAGCGCGCGGTCGATGGACACCGCGGTGACCGCGGCGGCCGCCGCGGCGGACGTCCCGACGATGACCTGGCGGCGGGTGCTGCTGTGTTTGGGCGCCGCTTCTCCGCGGCCGTCGGACATCTGTTCGGCGATGCGGCGATGCAGATCGTCGAGGAACTCCGGGCGCGGCGCGTCGCCCCTGCGCCCGGCCGCGCGCAGTTCGATCGCCGTGCGCAGCTGCGCCGCCTCGAAGTCGTCGGGGGCGAACGGCCTGGGCCGGCGGCCCCGCAACAGGTCGTCGACGTATCGGCGTAACCCGCGGGCGTTCATGGTGCGCCCCCCTCGCTCACCTGTGCCGCCAGCCGCAGCGCGCGATGCTGTAGCACCTTGGCGTTGGCGACGCTGACCCCCAGCTCCGCGGCGGAGTCCTTGATCGAATGACCCTGCAGGAAGCGCAGTTCCAGGATGTGCCGGTAACGGTCCGGAAGGTTGTCCAGGACCCGGGCGACACGCTGCGGCGCCGTGCTGATCGCCTCCTCGCTTTCCGGTGGCTGTTCGATGTCGTCGATCGAGGTTATCTCCCGGCCCAGCGTCTCCCGCCAGTGCGCGGCCAGCACCGTTCGCGCGGTGACCCGCAGGTACGCGCGCACCTCGCCGACGCTCGCGGTCAGCCGGAGCGGCCGCAGCGCCGCCAGGAAGACCTCGGCGGTGAGGTCCTCGGCGTCGGCCCGGTTGCCGACACGCGCGAACAGCGTGCGATACACCCAGGACGCGTTGTCCTGGTACACCGCTTCCCAATCGGGATAGCCATCGTCAATGCCGCTGTCGGGCACCGCCCGCAGCGGCCGTTTGACGGGTTCGTTTCCTGCCGCCACGTGCCTCCTCCACCCGATGAATATCGAGCCGGGTTACACCGGGTATCACGGTGCCGCGAGCGAGGTTTGTTCACTGAGCAGTTCGTCGAGTTTGGCGGCGGTGGCCGAGAATACCGACTTGGCGATGCTGAGTATGCGTTCACGGACGCGGGGCTTCGCCGACGCCGGCGGCAACAGGTGGCCGATCAGGTGACCGAACAGGTCCAGGCGCGCCGCGGACATCCAGGCGGTCAGGTCCGGGTCGTCGAGCCAGCGCAACTGATTGGCGTAGTCGGCCCGCGCCAGCCGCAGCCAGTCCGTGTCGGTGTCGGGATGCGGCAACGGCACGCACAGCTCGTTCTTGACCGGGTCGTCGTGATACGCGGCTTCGACGTGGGCGATCAGCGCGGCGCTGAAGATCTGCTGGCAGCCGCGAACGGCTTGCAGCGTGATGTGTCCGGCACCGAAAATGGGTGTCGCCGGCCGCTTTTCGGCGCCGTCGGCGGTGCAGTCGATGTACAGGTCGTCACCGCCGCGCATCACCGTGCCGCCGTCGAGGACGATTCGGTCCGCGTCCACGCGCCGCACGTGGCCCATTCGGACCACGTCGCCGATGCGGCGGAGCTGATCGAGTTCCAGCCGGGTGACGGTCGCGCAGCGGTACATGGTGGGCCGGACCGCCGGGTCGACGCGCAGCAGCAGGCCGGCGTCCTCCTGCCTCGCGAACAGGTCCTCGACCGACGTGGCGTCCCGGATGGCCCGCAGCTGCGCGGTGAAGCTGTTCTTGATGACGTCGGCGAACAACGACCCGGGCTGCATCGTCGCCCGATCCAGCAGCCACGAGTCGCGGGGCACGATCCAGGTCAGCCGCTCCGGCGCGATGCCCTGGCCGAGCAGCCACAGGCACGTGTCGATGCCGGTCTTGCCGGCGCCGACGATCACGTACCGCTGGTGCGCGCCGAGCCGTGGCAGGTCGCCGGGGGGCACGCAGGCGACGCCGGGTGCGACCGCGTAGGGGGGCGGGCGCATGGCCGGCACCGTGACGCGCATGTAGGTGGCGTCGACGACGCGGCGCGCCACGGTGACGGTGTAGTCGTCGCCCGCGAGCGTGGTGAAGCGGCCTTTTGCGCCTTCCTGGCCGCGGTACTCGCTCATCGGGAAGTAGGTGACCCGCCCGGTCGCCAACAGCTGCCGGCGCATCACGTGGTCGTAGTAGGCGCACACCTCCCCGGCGGTGGCCAACTCGTAAAGCCCCTGATTCCAACCGATTCGGTCAATCGAGTCGCTGCCCAGCGGCAGCGAGTTGACGCCGTAGAACGCCGAGGGCTGATGCAGGCGGACGAACGGGTAGGCCATGGTCCAGTGCCCGCCCGGCTGGTGGTTGCGATCGACCAGCACCACGCGGGCGTCCGTCTCGGATACCAGCGTGTCGACGAACGCCATGCCCATGGCGCCCGCGCCGACCACCAGGTAGTCGGCCTCGATGGTGTGCATACGCCTGAAGGCTAGCGCGCTCAGCCGATGTCGGCCGCCGCGGCGCGGAGGTCATCGAGGGCCTTGAGGGCCAATTCGGCGAGGTCCTGGTCGTCGTCCCCGGCAAGCCATTCGGCGTAGGCCTCCTTGAACGCGAGCACGCCCAGCTCGGCGGCCAGGGCCGCGACCCTCTTCGGCACGCCCCGCGCGCGCAACGCGTCGGCCGTGGCCGCGGCGAGGCCGACCTGTTTGAGCGCGTCGCGCTCCTGCAGCTCGGTGCTGCTGGCGATGACGGCCTGCAGCCGGGGACCCAGCTCGCGATTGAACGGCGCCAACGGCCCGGCCGCCCGCTGTAGCCCGGCGGCGACCGCGGCGAGCGGGCTTGCATTCGGGGGCGCCGAGGCGATGCCCTCGGTCAGCAGTCGCGCGAGGGTCTCCTGGCCGGCCGCCAGCACCTCGCGCTTGTCGGGGAAGTACCGGAAGAAGGTGCTTTTCGTCAGGCCGGCCCGATCGGCGATCTCGGCGACGGTGGTCCGGTCGTAACCCTGATCGGAGAACAGCTGCAGGGCGGCGGCGACCAGCCGCGCGCGCGCATCCGGTTCCCAACGGGGCATCCGGTCATCGTAGCGATGCGACATTTGTCCCATCACTCTGCTAGCGTGATGAGACATAAGTCCCATCACTCGAGGAGATGCTCATGCGCGTGTTCGTCACCGGCGCCACCGGCGGGATCGGTTCGGCAGTCGTGCCCGAGCTCATCGGCGCGGGCCACCAGGTCTTGGCGTTGGCGCGCTCCGACGCGTCGGCCCGGGCCGCCCGAGCCCTGGGAGCCGACGTGCTGCCCGGCGATCTTGATGACCCGGACAGCCTGCGCACGGGCGCCAAGGAGTCCGACGGGGTCGTTCACCTCGCCTTCCTGCACTTCGACGATTTCGAGAAGGCGGTCGCCCAGGAAGCCGGCGCGGTCGAGGCGTTCGGCGCCGCGCTCGACGGGACCGGCAAGCCGTTCGTGATGGCGTCGGGCACGCCCCCCGTCCCGGGTCGCGCCTCCACCGAGCGGGATGCGCCACCGACGGAGGGCCCGATCGGCGGGCGTGCCCACAACGCGCACGCCGCCCTGGAACTGGCCGCCCGAGGCGTCCGTTCGGCGGTGGTCCGCCTCCCCCGCTCCGTCCATCGGGCCGGCGGCCCCTGCGGTTTCGCCTCCCTGCTCGTCGAGGCCGCCCGACGAACCGGGGTGTCCGGATACGTCGGCGACGGCACCCAGCGCTGGCCCGCCGTGCACGTCCTCGACGCCGCCCGCCTGTTCCGCCTGGTCCTCGAGGAGGCCACTCCGGGGACGGTGGCGCACGCCGTCGCCGACGAGGGCGACCCGATGCGCGCGCTCGCCGAGGCGATCGGCGGCCAGCTCGGTCTCCCCGCGGCGTCGGTCCCCGCCGAGCATTTCGGACCCCTGGGCGCCGTCTACGCCCTGGACCAGCCGGCCTCGAGCGAGCTGACCCGCGAGCGATTCGGCTGGCAGCCCACCCATCCGAGCCTGCTGGCCGACCTGGAGGCCGGAAACTACCCCAGCTGAAATACCGCGTCCTTGCGACGCCCGGCGGCGGTTACTAGGATATCCAAGTATCCGCCTCTCACGCGCGTACGAACCCGAGGACACCATGAGCACACAGATCCCCCACTTCATCGACGGGCAGCGCACCGCCGGCCAGTCCAGCGGCACCGCCGACGTCTTCAACCCCAGCACCGGCGAGGTGCAGGCGCAGGTGGCGATGGCCGGCAAGGCCGACGTCGACGCCGCGGTGGCCTCGGCCGTCGAAGCGCAAAAGGATTGGGCCGCATGGAATCCGCAGCGTCGTGCCCGGGTGATGATGCGTTTCATCGACCTGGTCAACGACCACATGGACGAGCTCGCCGAGCTGCTGTCCCTCGAGCACGGCAAGACGCTGGCCGACGCGCGCGGTGACATCCAGCGCGGCATCGAGGTCATCGAGTTCGCCGTCGGCATCCCCCATTTGCTCAAGGGGGAGTACAGCGAGGGCGCCGGCCCCGGCATCGATGTCTACTCGCTGCGCCAGCCCCTGGGCGTGGTCGCGGGCATCACCCCGTTCAACTTCCCGGCCATGATCCCGCTGTGGAAGGCCGGACCCGCCCTGGCGTGCGGGAACGCGTTCGTCCTCAAGCCCAGCGAGCGCGACCCCTCGGTCCCGGTGCGGTTGGCGGAGCTGTTCGGAGAGGCGGGCCTGCCGCCCGGCGTCTTCCAGGTGGTGCACGGCGACAAGGAGGCCGTCGACGCCATCCTGCACCACCCCGACATCCAGGCCGTGGGCTTCGTCGGCAGCTCGGACATCGCGCAGTACATCTACGCGACGGCCGCGGCCACCGGCAAGCGTTCGCAGTGCTTCGGCGGCGCCAAGAACCACATGATCGTGATGCCCGACGCGGATCTCGACCAGGCCGTCGACGCGCTGATCGGAGCCGGCTACGGCAGCGCCGGCGAACGCTGCATGGCGATCAGCGTCGCGGTGCCGGTCGGCGAGCAGACCGCGAACCGCCTGCGCGCCAGGCTGATCGACCGGATCAACAACCTGCGGGTGGGCCACAGCCTGGATCCCAAGGCCGACTACGGTCCGCTGGTCACCGAGGCCGCGCTGGCGCGTGTGCGCGACTACATCGAGCAGGGCGTGGCCGCCGGAGCGGAGATAGTGATCGACGGGCGCGAACGCGCCAGCGACGACCTGACCTTCGACGACGCCAGCCTCGAGGGCGGATTCTTCATCGGCCCAACGCTGTTCGATCACGTCACCCCCGACATGTCGATCTACACCGACGAAATCTTCGGGCCGGTGCTGTGCATCGTGCGCGCCCACGACTACGAAGAGGCGCTGCGGTTGCCGTCGGAGCACGAGTACGGCAACGGCGTCGCGGTCTTCACCCGCGACGGCGACGCCGCGCGTGACTTCGTGTCCCGGGTCCAGGTGGGCATGGTCGGTGTCAACGTGCCGATCCCGGTTCCGGTGGCCTACCACACGTTTGGCGGTTGGAAGCGTTCCGGCTTCGGCGACCTGAACCAGCACGGCCCGGCGTCGATCCAGTTCTACACCAAGGTCAAGACCGTCACGTCGCGGTGGCCGTCCGGCATCAAGGACGGCGCCGAATTCGTGATTCCCACGATGGATTAGGGCACTATGTTCACCCTGAACGACGACGAACGGGTCATCACCGAAACGGCGGCCGCGTTCGCCGCCAAACGAATCGCCCCGCACACGCTGGAATGGGACGCGGCCAAGCACTTTCCGACCGACGTGCTGCGCGAGTCCGCCGAGCTCGGCATGGCGGCGATCTACTGCCGCGAAGACGCCGGCGGCAGCGGGCTGCGCCGGCTAGACGGGGTCCGCATTTTCGAGCAGCTGGCCATCGCGTGCCCGACGATCGCGGCGTTCCTGTCGATTCACAACATGTGCGCGTGGATGATCGACAAGTTCGGCACCGCCGAACAGCGCAAGGCGTGGGTGCCGCGGCTGGCCGCGATGGACGTCATCGCCAGCTACTGCCTCACCGAGCCGGGCGCGGGTTCGGACGCCAGCGCGTTGAGTACGCGCGCCGTCCGCGAGGGCGGCGACTACGTGCTCGACGGCGTCAAGCAGTTCATCTCCGGCGCGGGGGCTTCGGACGTCTACGTCGTGATGGCCAGGACCGGCGGTGAGGGTCCGCGCGGAATCTCGGCCTTCGTCGTCGAAAAGGGCGCGCGGGGGCTGAGTTTCGGTGCGCTGGAAGAGAAGATGGGCTGGCACGCGCAACCCACCGCGCAGGTGATCCTGGAGGGTGTGCGAGTGCCCGCCGAGGCCATGCTGGGTGGCGCGGACGGCGAGGGCGCCGGCTTCGGCATCGCGATGAACGGCCTCAACGGCGGCCGGCTCAACATCGCGGCGTGCTCGCTGGGCGGCGCCCAGTCCGCCTTCGACAAGACGGGCGCCTATGTCCGGGAACGGGCGGCGTTCGGCAAAGCCCTGCTCGACGAGCCCACGATCCGGTTCACCCTGGCCGACATGGCCACCGGGCTGGAAACGTCGCGAATGATGTTGTGGCGGGCCGCGGATGCGTTGGACAACGACGACCCAGACAAGGTCGAGCTGTGCGCGATGGCCAAGCGCTACGTCACCGACACCTGCTTCGAGGTCGCCGACAAGGCCCTGCAGCTGCACGGCGGCTACGGCTACCTGCGCGAGTACGGCCTGGAGAAGATCGTCCGCGACCTACGCGTGCACCGCATCCTGGAGGGCACCAACGAGATCATGCGGGTGGTCGTCGGGAGGGCCGAGGCGGCGCGAGTGCGGGCGAGCGCGTAGAAAGGCGACCATGACGAGCATCGCTTTCCTCGGCCTGGGCAACATGGGCGGACCGATGTCGGCGAACCTGGTGGCGTCGGGGCACACGGTGCGCGGCTTCGATCCGGTGCCCGCGGCCGTCGCGGCTGCGGCCGGCAACGGTGTCACGACGTTCGACAGCGCGGCCGACGCCGTGGCCGGGGCCGACGTGGTGATCACCATGCTGCCCAACGGCGACCTGGTGAAGCGCTGCTACACCGATGTCCTGCCGGCCGCCAAACCGGGCGCGTTGTTCATCGACAGCTCGACCATTTCGGTCAACGACGCCCGCGAGGTACATGCGCTCGCCGAGTCGCATGGCGTGTCGCAGCTCGACGCGCCGGTCTCCGGGGGCGTGAAGGGCGCCGTCGCGGGGACGCTGGCGTTCATGGTGGGCGGCGACGACGACGCCCTGGAGCGGGCCCGGCCGGTGCTGGAGCCCATGGCGGGCAAGGTCATTCACTGCGGCGCGGCGGGCGCCGGCCAGGCCGCCAAGGTGTGCAACAACATGGTCCTGGCGGTGCAGCAGATCGCCATCGGCGAGGCGTTCGTCCTGGCCGAGAAACTCGGGCTGTCGGCGCAGTCCCTCTTCGACGTCATCACCGGCGCGACCGGCAACTGCTGGGCCGTGCACACCAATTGCCCGGTGCCGGGCCCGGTGCCCACATCTCCGGCCAACAACGACTTCAAGCCGGGGTTCGCGACCGCCCTGATGAACAAGGACCTGGGCCTGGCCATGGACGCGGTGGCCTCGACCGGGTCGGCGGCGCCGCTGGGCAGGCACGCCGCCGAGATCTACGCCAAATTCGCGGCCGACCACGCCGACAAGGACTTCAGCGCGGTCATCGAGATGCTCCGCTGACGGCTAAGAGCCGTCGTCTGACCGGTGCTCGGCCAGGGCGCCCCGGACGAAGGTGGCAAGGGCGCGCGCGGTCAGGTTGGCTTTCAGCGACCCGTTGGCCGCGCGTTGCAGTGCCAATCCGTGCGAGAGCGCGATTTGGGCGACACCGAATTCATACGGGCTGAGGGTCGATTCGATGCCGAGGCGGTCGAAGTGGAGGCTGATGAGCTCTCCAAGCCGGCGCCGATAGGACTCGTATATGGCACCGAACTCGTCGGCCTTGGCTCCACCGCGCATCGTATAGAGCTGGAATTCGGTGCTGAGTAGGCACCAGCTGCTGTCCTCGCCGAGAACCCGGTAGCGGCGTTCGATCGCCGGCGCCAGGTCGGAGGCGGACTTGATGCGATCAAGGGCGCGCCCCAGAGTGTCGATCTCCGCGTCGAGGTGGCGGCGGATCAGTTCGAGGAACAGGTGGTCCTTGGACTCGAAGTTGGAATAGAAAGCGCCGCGCGAGAATCCGGCCTCTTCGGCGATGACGTCGATCGGCGCCGCTTCGAAACCGACGCGGCAGAACACCCGGCCGGCGGATTCGATGAGCCGTTGCCTGGTTTGTTCGCGTTGCTCGGTCCGGGTCAAGCGAGCCACTCGCTACCTCCTGATCGCGTGTAGGCGCACCATCTGCAGTTGACACCGAGGTGACAGAGATGCATTCTCATACGCAAGTGTATCTTAATTTGCAGATGTATTCGCGCTTTCGGGCCCACCAGAGAGGGTGCACGCGTGATCGACCAGGATGAGGTCCCCCGGGCCGCGGAGTGGATCGAGCAAAACGAGACCCTGACCAGCCGGCGGGGTCACCGCATCGCCTTCCGGCGCCGCGGTGCGGGTCCGACCGTCCTGCTGCTGCACGGCTTTCCGACCTGGTCCTACGACTTCGCAGCCGTGGCCACCGAGCTCGCGCGGGACCACGAGGTCATCACACTGGACTTCCTCGGCTACGGTGCCTCGGACAAGCCCAACCCCTACGAGTATTCGGTGGCGGAATCGGCTGACATCGTCGCGGACCTCACCGCCCACCTCGGCGTGGCTTCGGTGAAGTTGGTGATTCACGATTACGGCGGAATCGTGGGGCAGGAACTCATCGACCGCGCCAATCGGGGCCGGCTCGGTTTCACCATCGACAGTGTCATCGTCTTGAACTCCGGGATCGTCTACAACGCGTATCGACCGACGCGGCTGCAAAGACTGCTGATCCTGCCGGTCGTAGGCCGAGTGCTGGCCGCCCGCGTCGACCCCGGGCGGGTCCGGTCCGGACTCGACGCCGTGCGCGGATCACGGCTCACCGACACCGAATTCGACGACTTGTGGCTGGGCATGTCGCGTGCAGGCGGTCACAAGCTCGCGCACCTTCTGATCAAGTACAACGCCGAACGGGCGGTCCATCACGATCGGTGGGAGGCCGCATTGGCGAATTGGCCGGGTCCGCTGCATCTGGTGTGGGGGCTTGAGGATCCGGTATCGGGTCGACATGTCCTCGACGCGGCGGCGAAAGTACTGCCCCGCGCCAGGGTGACCAAGCTTGCCGGTGTGGGTCACTACCCGCAGTCCGAAGCCGCACAACGCGTCGCCACGGCCATCCGGGCGGCCTGATCGCGCGACGTGTTCAGAAATCGCCGGCGTCGCGACGCAGCGACTCGATCGACGAAACCAGCGCCCGCGCTTCGCTTTCGGACATCCCGATATCGGCGAACACCTGCTCGTTGAGCGTGACGGTGGCGTCCTCGACCGTCGAGCGGCCCAGCTCGGTGATCTGCACCAGGGTGGTGCGCCCGTCGGTCGGATGCGGCACCCGCTGCACGAGCCCGTCGGCCTCCAGCCGGCGGATCGCGTGGGTCACGCTGGTGACGTGGACCTGCAGGCGGTCGGATGCCTTGGTGATCGGCAGCGCGCCGGTGCGGCTGAACGCCAACAGCCGCAGCAACTCATAGCGGGAGAAGCTCAGGTCGTAGGGACGCAACGCCGTCTCGACGCGGGCCAGCAGGATCTGGTGCGCCCGCATCACCGACGTCACCGCCACCATCCCCTGCGCGACGTCGGCCCACCCGGAGCGCTCCCAGTTGTCGCGCGCCGCGGCGATCGGGTCACGCTTCGGCGGTCGTGAGGCAGCCACGCCCCTTCATACCGCACTTGGCGCGCGAGCGCGGCCTTTCCCCAGCGCGGACAGCACCGCCAGCGTCGACGCGCGGTTGCCCACGGTGATCCGCGCGCCGCCGTCGGGGTAGCAGCGCACCCGCGGGCCGCCGCCGGCGAAGACCTCCTGCCACGGCCCACCCCTCGGGGGCAGGTACATGAAGTTCGCGTGCGCGTCGGTGGTGTAGACGCCCAGCGCGCTCAGCCGCATCCGGAGATAACAGCGCTCGGAGTTGATCATCCGGACCCGTTGCAGCAGTTGGCCTTCCGCGCCGTACGAGGCGGCGACCGCGACCAGACTGGTGATCGGGGCGCCGAACGGCGGTTGCTGGGACCACAGTCTGGCGGCCAGCTCCCGCGATGCCACCGCATATCCGACCCGCAGCCCCGCCAGGCCGTACGCCTTGGAGAAGGTCCGCACCACCACCACATTGGGAAAGCGGGCGAGCAACGCCGACACGGCGATGCGATGCTCGGGCGCGGTGAACTCGATGTACGCCTCGTCGAGCAGGACGGCGGTGTCGCGCGGCACGCGCCGCAGGAACGCCGAAACGGCAGCCGCGGACTCCAGCGTTCCGGTGGGGTTGTGCGGGCGGCACAGCGCCACCACCCGGGCGTCGGCGGCGGCGCGGGCCAGGCCATCGAGGTCGTTGTGACCGTGCTCGTCCAGGGGGACCGTCCGCGGCCGCAGCCGCGCCATCCGCGCCAGGATCGGGTAACCGTCGAAGGTGGGTGCCGACATCGCGATCGTGTCGCCCGGGGCGGTCAGCGCGTGCAGGGCCTGCTGCACGACACCCGTCGCGCCGGCGCCCGGCACCACCTGCTCGGCGGGCACCCCGATGTGGTCGGCGATCACGGCGCGCAGCCGCTCGGGCAGGAATTCCGGGTAGCGGTGCGCCGCCTGCACCGACCGCATCAGCGCCGATCGGACCTCCGGTAGCGGCGGGAACGGATTCTCGTTGAGCGACAACGCAAGCGGATCCACCGCGGCCGGTAACGGACCGCAGCTGTCGTCGGGGGCCGGGCTTGGGGCGGCCTGCATCAGCCCCGGCCCCCCCAGCGCACGGCCGCCGCACCGGCGAAGTCGCCGGCGTGCGCGAAGGCGGCCATCATGACGACGTCCCCGGCCGCGAGCTGCCCCTCGGAGATCGCGCGGTCCAGGTTGACCGGGATGCCGGCACCGAACAGGTTGCCGCACTCGTCAAAGGTGTCTCGATGCCGTTCGGGGGGCAACTCGAGCGCCTCACGCCAATTGCGCAGGAACACGCGGTTCGGCTGGTTGGTGACCAGCAGGTCGATCTCCTTGGCGGGCAGCCCGATTCGGTCGCACACAGCCAGCGCCACCTCGGGAACCTGGCGATTGCCGCGGGCCAGTACCTTGGTGATCTTGCTCTCGGTGAAGCCGATGCTGCCCTCGCCGGGGCCGGCCTGCCACCACTTGCGGGGCGGGTCGTAGGACAGGGTCATCTCACCGGCGTACTCGCCGTAGGTTCGGCACTCGACGTCGAGGATGGGTGATCGATCGCTTACCGTGACCAGGCCCACGGCCGCCCCGTCGCCGGGCACCGCGGACTGTGCCTTGCGGCGAATGGTCGGCTGATCGAAGAACTGCCCCGCCGCGTTCTGCGCGATGGCGATAAGTGCGGTGTGCCCCGCGCCGGAGGTGAGTAGTTTGCGAGCCACGTTGAGCGCCAACACGAACGCCGCACAGCCGCCGTTGTTCAGGTCCAGCACCCAGGACGGCCGCATGCCCAGCCGGTGCGCGATGCCGCCGCCCTGGCCGTAGAAGGCCATGTCCGGTACCTGGGTGTGGGTGATGAGCACGTCGGCGCCTTCGACCACGTCGTGGCCGTGCCGCTCGATCAGGCCCTGCGCGGCGCGCTCGATCATGTCGATCGAACTCTCGTCCGGCGCGACGTGATGCCGCAACTTCGGGGCGCGGAACATGACGTTCTCGCGAAGGGCGTCGGATTCGGCGAATTGTGCGTAGTAGTCGGCGCCGATCGGCTCGCCGGGCAGATAGGTGGACACGTCGATCAGGCTGACGCTCATGGTGTTACCTCATCCATTTCGGCGTCACCGGCAGGCCGTTGCGGTGGCGGTATTCGGCGATGGCCTTGAGATTCTGCAACTCCAGCGCGTGCCCGGCGCCGAACATGTCCCAGAAGTCGCCCACCCACACCGGGCGCTGTGCCGGCGCGGTCTCCGGGTAGGGGTTGCGGTCGTAGAACGGGTGGTGGCAATTGGTCCACAGCACAACCGATCCCGGCTTGTCCAGGACGACCTGCGCATCGATGACGCGCATCAGGTACACCATCCACAGGTGCTTGCCCTGATCCCACGCGCAGTGGTAGTCGACGGTCCGCGCCTGGGCGTTGGCGACGGTGCGCGTGTAGATCTCGGTCTCCGAACCCAGCCGGTCGTAGGCCAGCCACAGGCCGGGCTCGTCGGTGGTCGTGAAGCCGCGCAGGCTGTAGGTCCACTCCTCGAGGCTGCGGGTATCCGACATGTACTCGTAGAGCTCGTCGGGCGGGCACGCCACGTAATCGTTGACCGTGCAGTACTGGCCGAAGACCTGGTCGTGCGGGTACACCGACCGCATCATCTCCATGATGATCGGGGTCGCCTGCTCCCGCGGGCTGGTCTCGATGCGGACCACGCCGTCGATGGGGGTGGGAATATCCTCAAGCGCTGGCAGCGACATCGGCCCGGTTCTCCTTTACGGTCGAAACCTGTTCTGCAACCACCGCGTTGCTGGGCAGCGCGGCGAGAAATGGTGCGAACGGCGGCATTTCGTCGGCGGCGCACTCGACGCTGACCACAGCCGGGCCCGCAACTTCCAGCGCCACCCGAATCGCCGCGGCGAATTGTGCGGGTTCGCTGACATCTACCGATGTCAGCCCGGGAAACATGGCCGCCAGGCCGCTTCCCAGCGCGCTCGGCCGGAAACGGTTGTAGCTGTAGCGGTCGCCGTAGAACAGCTGCTCGCGGGTCACGCACATGGCGTGGGCGTTGTTGTTGAACAGGACGAACGTCACGGGAAGCTGGTATTGCACCGCCGTGTGCACCTCCAGGCCGTGCATGAAGAACGCGCCGTCGCCCGCGATCACCACGGTGCGTCCGCCGGCCCGACCGCCGTTCGCACGGCCGAACGCCATCCCGATCCCGGCCCCGAAGCTGTAACCCATGCCGCCCATGCCCAGCGCGGCCACGAACCTGCCGCCGCGCCGCGCCGGGAGGTAGTGGATGGCGGCGGCACCGGTGTTGCCGGCGTCGACCACGATGTCGACCGCGTCGGGAAGGGTCCGGTCCAGCACCGCCATGGCGTCGCGGTAACGCACGCCCGGGCCGGGGCAGGCCGGCGGCGTCAGCTCGGTGCGCCGCACCACGTCCGGCACGCGCAGGCCGTTCGGGCGGCCGTGACCGCGCAGCGCCTGGGTCAGCAGGCGCAGCGAGCCGCGCAGGTCGTCGGTGTGCACGTGGGTGCAGCGCGGATGGGGCCGCGCCGACCCGATCGACAGGGTTCGCACGCCGGCCAGGGCGTCGTCCAGGCCGCCGCGCGCGGTGACCGTCAGCCGGGTGCCGACGATCAGGCACACGGAACTGGCGGCCACGGCATCGGCCACGCTGGGGTGGCCCATCACGCCGGTCACCCCGAGCGCCGACGACGACCCGAATCCCGGCGTGCCGGCCACGTCCTTGGCGTCGGGGACGGTGGCCACCCGGGCGCGCAGCAGCGCGCGCAGGTGCTCGAGCTCGGCCCGGGCGTCGTCGCGGGCCACCTGCTCGCCGGCGATGATCGTGACCTGACCGGTGGCCCGGCGCAGTTCCGCGGCGATGACCTGCGGGTTGCCGATCGGCGCGCCGAGGTCGGCCGGACGCTCGGCGCCATCCTCGACGGGCACGTGGGCCTGCTGAATGTCCTTGGGCAGCAACAACACCGCGGGGCCGCCGGTGCGCGCGGCGGAGACCGCCCGGGGCAGCGCCGACACGATATCGGCCGGCGCGAGCACCCGCTCGCACGACACCGACACCGCCGAGAACAGCGCCTGGGCATCCAGGGCGCCGTTGCGCCCGCTGGTGTCCTGGAAGCTGCCCCGGCCGTCCATCGTGGTGGGGGCCTGGCCGACCAGGGCCAGCACGGGAACCCGGCTGGCGAACGACTCGCCCAGGCCGGCGACGAGGTTCAGCGCTCCCCCACCGGACGTCGACGCCACCACGCCGAGGCCGGCGCCGCTGCGGCTGTACCCGTCGGCCATGGTGGCCGCCGAGAACTCGTGCTTGGCCAGCACCGCGGTCACCTCGGGCCGGTAGTGCGCGGCGTCGTAGAGGTCCTCGATGTTGGCGCCGTCGACACCGAAGATGTGGTCCACCCCGAGCGCCGCCAGTTGGCCGACGACGTGATCGACCACCCGGTAGTTGCCGAACATGTCTTCAGACACGAACCGGGTTCTTGATCGGTTCACCCCGGCGCGTGAACCGTCTGCGGGCGGCGATCGTGGTGCCTAGATGACCATCGAGCTGCTGGACGTGGTGCGCGAGTACCGGGTCGGCGGTCAAGCGGTGCGGGCGATCGACGGGATCAGCCTGCGCCTCGCGGGGGGCGAGTTCGTGTCGGTGGTCGGGCCCTCCGGCGCCGGTAAGAGCACCTTGTTGCATCTGCTCGGCGCGCTCGACTCCCCGGATTCGGGCTCGATCACGTTCGACGGCGAGGAGATCGGCCGCCTGGGCGACGAACAGCAGTCGCGATTCCGCCACCACCGGGTCGGTTTCATCTTTCAGTTCTTCAACCTGTTGCCGACGCTGTCGGCCTGGGAGAACGTCGCGGTGCCCAAGCTGCTCGACGGTGTCCGGCTGGGCAGGGCCAAGCCCCAGGCGATCCGGTTGCTCGACCGCGTCGGGTTGGGCAACCGCATCGAGCACCGGCCGGCGGAACTGTCCGGCGGCCAGATGCAGCGGGTCGCGGTGGCGCGGGCGTTGATGATGGATCCGCCGCTGATCCTCGCCGACGAGCCCACCGGCAACCTCGACTCGACGACGGGCGCCGCAATCCTGGAGCTGCTCGCCGAGGTGGCACACGAGGACGGCCAAGGGCGGCTGGTGGTGATGGTGACCCACAACGCCGACGCCGCGGCGGCGACCGATCGGGTGATCACGCTGCAGGACGGACGGGTCGGGTCCGACGTGCCGGCGGTCCCCGCGTGATGATCACGGCGGCCGCGAGCCGACTGCGGGTATTCAGCCTGCGTGAACTCGCCGTGCATCGCCGCCGCACGTTCGCGTCGGTCGCCGTAATGGCCGTGTCCGCAACCTATCTGGTCGCGATCTTCGGCATCTTCGGATCGATCACCGGATCGGTCAACCGGCTGGCCGACGGGATCGCCGGTGTGGCCGCACTCGAGGTCTCGGGCAGCACCGACGCCGGGTTTCCCGACACGATACTGGCCGACGTGGCCGCGGTGCCCGGAGTCGCCACGGCGGCGCCGATGATCCGGACCTCCGCGACCACGCCGACCGGTCCGGTGCTGCTGCTCGGCGCGGATGCGAGCACCGCCGCGCTGGGCGGTGCCCTGAAGGACGCGGTCGCACGGCCGGTGCAGGCGCTGTCCTCGGCGCCCGACGGGGTCCAGGTCGGGCCACGGGTCGGCTACACGAAAGGCCAGACGCTGCAACTGGGTTCGGGCTCGGTCAGGGTCAGCGAGGTGCTCGCGGGCAAGCAGTTCGCCGATCTCAACGGCGGGCATTACGTCCTCGCACCGCTCGCCCTGGCGCAGAGCGTCAGCGGCCGCCCCGGTCAGCTCGACTCGATACTGATCGCCACCAGGCCGGGCGCCGATGTGGCCGCCGTGCGCGCCGCGGTCACCGCGGCGGTGAACGGTCGCGCCCTGGTCGCCGCCCCGAGC
>NZ_LZIX01000224.1:0-2501 GCF_001666955.1 Mycobacterium sp. E735
AGCATGTTGACGATGTTGCGGAAGGCCTGGTTGACCTGGCCCATGGTGTCGTACGAGGTCGCCTGCGCCTGGCCGCTCCAGCCCGAGCCGGCGATGTTCATCGAGGACGCCCACATCTTGCGGGCCTCGTCCTCGACCGTCTGGGCGTGGACCTCGAAGCGGCCCGCCATCGCACGCATTTCGTGCGGGTCAGTCATAAAACGTGTTGCCATGTTTCTTTCTCCTTGTCTTTCAAGCCTTCAAACTCGAAGTCTTAACAGTTGCAATTGATGCGGTGGTGGCCGCGTTATGGACAGATTACGACCTACCGGTTAACTGATCGCCTCAAACGGGTGACATGTACCCCCTTATTTCCCGTACCGGTATTCCGACATCAGACGACAACCTGCTTGGGCATGACGATCGGCTTGAAGCCGTATCGCGGCCCGGCGCCGTAGGCACCGGCGCCCTTGGCAGCGCCCGCCATGCCGGGCATGCCGGGCATCGCGGCGACCGGCTCCGCCTCGGCCGCGGCCGTCCAGCCCGAGCCCTCGAGCGGGGCGGTGGAGGAGGCCAACGACGTCGCCGGGGCGGCGGCGTTCCAGCCGGCCGGCACCGACAGCCCGCCGACCGCGGAGGCCTCGCCGAGGGCGGCCGACGCTCCCGCGCCCGACACCGAGCCCACCATCGTGCCCGGCACCAGGCCGCCGGCGAGCGGCGTGACGGAATCGGTGAGCGCGAACGGGATCGACGGCACCGTTCCGAGGGTGTGCCCCAGCGACACGGCCGTCGGGATGGTGTTGCAGACCCACCATGCCGCGGTGTTCACGGCGCCGTTGATGCCGTTGAGCACCGACGGCGTGCCGAGGAAGTTGTCAATCGAGCCCAGGATGCCGTCAGTCGTGAATGGCAGGCTGGGCGCGGCCAGGGCCGCGTTGGAAACGGGAGCCAGCGCCTGGATCGTGCCGCCTGTCGAGTCAGCGGCGAGGGCGGTGCTGTCGGCGGCCGCGGCGGCCCCAGGGTTGGTGGTCGAGGTCAGCGGCGTGACCGGCGTCAGCACCCCGGCCGCCGCAGAGGCGGCCTGGTAGGCGGCCATCATGGCGGCGTCCTGGGCCCACATCGCGGCGTACTGAGCCTCGGTCGCGGCGATCGCGGCCGAGTTGACGCCAAGGAAGTTGGTCGCCACGAGCGTGGCCAGGAGCGTCCGGTTGGCGGCGATCACCGGCGGCGGAACCGTCGCCGCGAACGCGGCCTCGTACGCGGCCGCAGAGGCCGTGGCCTGTGCGCTGGCCTGCTCGAGCGTCGTGGCCGTCTCGGTCAGGTACGTGATGATCGGCTGGGCCGCGGCCGCCGCCGCCGCCGATCCGCCACCGGTCCAGTTTTCGGTGGTCAGCAACGAGACGATTGACTCCCACTGGGTCGCGGTCGCGCTGACCTCGGCGGCCAGGTTGGCGTATGAGGCCGCGGCGGCCATCAGCGGCCCGGCGCCGGCGCCGGCGTACATGAGCGAAGAGGTGATCTCCGGGGGAATTGCTGCAAAGTCAAGAACCATTTGGGTTTCCCGCTCCTTTGTCTTTAGAAATTCGAGGTTTCGAGGGCAATGACGAGGGACTAGACGGTCGCCGGTTTCGGCATGACGATCGGTTTGACGCCGTAGCGCGGAGCGCCGAAGCCGGCGCTGTTGCGTGCCGCGGCGCCCATGCCCGGCATGCCCGGGATGATCGTGCCGGCGCCCGCCTGCGGGGCGGCGGCGGTCCAGCCCACCGTCTGCAGCGGTGCGGCGCTGGTGCCGACCACCGGGGTGGCGGGAGCGGCCCAGCTCGGCGGCACCGACAGTTTGCTGACCATCGTGGCCGAGCCCATCGAGGCCATCGGCGCCGCGCCGATGCCGGCCATGCCGCCGCCCGCCATCGGCGCCGTCGTGTCGGCGAGGCCCGCGGCACCGGCCGCCGAACCGGCGGCGTCGGCGGCGGAGGTGTCGAGCAGGCCGCCACCGGCCAGACCCAGGAGGTCCGAACCGGCCGAGGCCCAGTTGCCGAAGCCGATGTTGCCGATGTTGGCGCCGTTGCTCGACAGCCCGAAGATCCCGCCGAGCATGTTCGGGTTGGTGCCGTTGCCGGTGCTACCGAGCAGGTATGCCAGCCAGTCCAGCGGGGTGTTCGACGGCGTGGCGGCCGCGGCGGCGGCCGGCGACGCGGCGCTCGACAGCGCGGCCTGGCTCGCGTTGATGGCCTCGGTGTCGCCGTAGCTGCCGGAGCTGATGCCCAGGGTCTGCGCGTAATTCTCCAGCAACGCCTGCGCCTCGGTGGCGATTGCCTGGTACTGGGTGCCGTACGCCGAGAAGATCGCCGCCTGCTGGGCCGACACCGGGTCGGCGGCGGCGGGAGCGATGACCGTGGTCGCCGCTGCGGCGCCGGCGTTCTGCGCCGCCAGGTTGGTGTTGATCCCCGACAGCAGCTGCTCTGCAGCGAGCATCTCTTCGGTCTGTGTTGTCAGAAATGCCATCGATTGCTCCTAATGTT
>NZ_LZIX01000225.1:0-8554 GCF_001666955.1 Mycobacterium sp. E735
TTCGCCAACTTTGTTGCCTGAGAACGAATCCCCGAAGATCGCAAGGAATCTTCCCGGCTGCCCGGGCACTTCGACGATCTCGCCGAGGTCCGCGGCCCCGATCCCCGGGATCCCGGGAATGCCTCCGGTCCCGGCGATCGGACCCAGATCTCTGACCTCGCCTCGCAAGGGGCGTTCCACTATGTCGTCGATGGCCGGGGGCGGGTCGTAGCCTTCGGTGTGCAATGAACCGAGCGCTTTGTGCAGGGTGTCGGAGTAGGCGTTGCGGATTGATTCCATCTGTTTGATGGCATCGCGGACGTCGTCGACGGCGTCGGCGTGGGCACCTTCGATCAATTTCAGCAGTTTGTTGCGTTCCTGCTCGGGCAGGTCCAGCTTCAGATCCTCCTTCGCCGCGCCGATCAGCTTGTCGAGAAACTGCAAATGATGGTCCAGGCTGGCGATTTCTGCGGAGCCCTGCTTCTGCGCGTCCGCCAGCGCGGCGGCGATATTTTCCAGGTCGGCGCCGATCTTGGGCAATTGCTCGGATTGCGCGCCAAGCGATTTTGTTACCCGCTGAACTTCGGAGGAGTCGTTGATCGGATTGTCGCCGTTCTGGTGATTCCACGACGCCTCGAAGCGCTTTCTGGCTTGCTCGAATGCGTGGTCGGCTTCGGCAGAGTGTCGGCCGGCGTTATGAAACGCCTCCGCGAGCCGCGAGATCTGGAACGGGCTGCCCGCCTGCAGGCTCTGGTTGATCGCCCAGGGGTCACCGCCGGCCGCCCCGATCAGCTCCGCTTCGCTCAGATTTGCCAGCGCCATTGCACGGTCACTGGCCGCTTGACAACAAGAACATCGCCGCCCCCTCTGCGAAGCAAGCGTACCGCCGCATCAGGGCCGGTCGACGGCGAATTCGCCCGCCCGGTCGAGCCGAGGTTGATCTAAGCCTGCGTCCCGGCGAGCTTTCGTGTCGTCAGCGCTTCGGTGTCCTGGAAGGGCCGGCCGTCGGGGCGGAGCAGGTCGTGAAACCAGACCTTCGGAATCGCGGTGTACGGGTGATCCCACGATTCCCACGGGAAGTAGGTCTGGGTCTTCCCGGCGACCAGACCCCAGTTGATGGCGCCGACGTTGTGGCGCTTGGCAATTGGCAGGATTCCTTCCACGGTGCTACCCCGCGGCCTGGCCATGTACTCGGTGCAGAGGATGGGCCTCCCCAGCGGGGCGAGCTCGCCGATCCGGGACTCGAAGCCCGCGGGTTCGGCATAGGAATGGAACGTGACCACGTCCGCGTTGGCCAGCTGGATGTCGCTGATGGCGCTGCGCCCCTGGGGTTGTCCCCAGTCGCCGCGCCACACGCCGCTGGTGAGCGGCTGGCTGGGGTCGACGGCGCGCGCCCATCGGAACACCTGGGGGAGCAGGTTCCCGACGAGCTGTTCCTTGTCGCTGCGCTCGGTGCTTCGGTACACCTTCGCCGGGTTGTCGGGCTCGTTCCACAGGTCCCACCCCAGGACGCGGTCGTCGGTGCGGAACTGCGTCAACACCCCGGTGACGTAGTCGCGCATGACAGCCGCATAGCGGGGATCGCCAAGGCGTTCGGCGCCGGGGCTCTGCACCCAGCCCGAGTTGTGCACGCCGGGGGTCGGCGCGCGCTGCCGCCCCGCCTTGGGCGCCGGATCCCAACACGAATCGAAGAAGACGAACAGCGGCTTGATGCGATGCCGCGCGGCGATGTCGACGAACTGAGCCAGCCGCGTCTGAAAACCCCGTTGATCCTGCGCCCAAAGCTGATCGTGCAGGAACACCCGGGCGGTGTTGTGCCCATAGAACCTGGCCCAGCCGAGTTCGGCGTCGATCCGGCGCGGATCGAAGGTGTCGGGCTGGAACATTTCCAGCTGGTTGATCGCGTTGGAGGTGATGTAGTTGGATCCGACCAGGAAGCCCTGCGCCTGATACCAACGGTTGGCGCGTTCGGCGGGCCATCGGCCCGCTTCCTCCGCCGAGGCGCGTGGCACCCGGGCGAGCGCGGTGCCTGCTGCCAGCAAAACCGGCAGCTTGAGGGCCGTTCGTCGTTGCACGATGTGACGATAAATTTTCCCGGCGATTTCCCCGGGATTTGCCCAGCGCGTCGCGCCGGCTTGACGGGGGAATTGTTATCGCCCCGTCACCTGGCGGTCGTTGGCCCGACCCGCGGGCTAGCGCAACTTGCGGCCGTAACTGTCCTTGACGCTGCCGGTGAACATCATGATCGCGTCGACGATGGCCCAGATGACGCTCGCGAGCAGGACGGGAAAGCCCAGAAAGCAGAAGAGCGTGAACACCGTGCCGAAGATGCCGAGACAGAGTTGCGCGACGGCGATTCGAGTCGAGTCGAGGTAGAAGCGGCCGGCACCGAACAGCCCGAAAAACAGCTGCAGCAAGCCGGCGGTCGAGGCCGACTTGTCCGACAGCGGTAGTCCGGTGACCGGGTCGCGGCCGTAGGGCGCGTGGGAATCGCCGTAACCGGCATAGCCGGGATACGGCGGATAACCAGGGTATGGCTGCGCGGGCGGCGGAAAGCCCGGCGGCGGAGGCCCGGGCGGCCGCCGGCCCCAGGGTGGCTCATCAGACGGGTTTCCCTGCGGGTCCGGCGTCGACATTGGCCCGAGTTAACCCCGGCACCGGCACCGCGTCCACCTCGGAAGCCCTTAACTCTTTCTCAGGCAAAGATTTGTAGACGCCAATAGTTTCCTATTGCTACTATCGCATCACGACATCATCACGACTCGGTGAGGAGCGCTCCGTGCAGGCACTGTCATTCGATGCGGCCGCCGCCGGAATCGGGACGGATGTGGTCCGCGGCGCCGCTCAAGGTCTGCAGGCCGGTGCCGCCGCATCGCCGGCGACCACCGCTTTGCTGCCGGCCGGGGCCGACGAGGTGTCCGCGCAGGCGGCCCTCGCCTTCGCCGCCGAAGCCTCCGCCTTCCTGGCACTGAACACGGCCGCGCAAGAAGAGCTGGTTCGGATGGGCACGGCGGTGGTCGACATCGCCCGGATGTATTCGGAGGTCGACGCCGCAGCGGCGGGCAGCGTGCTTGCGGTGCGCCCGCTGGCGACCTACCGGATGGCCGGATAACCACCGAGGCCGGCGCCGGCGAATTCGCGCCGGCGGAGACGGCAAAGTTACTTCAAACTTCACCCTCGAGAGCGCGATACTGAAACCGTGCCCGATCGAAACGTGCTAGGCGGTCCGCTGGAACCGTGCGGCACGGAACCACTGACCGGTTACTACCGTGACGGCTGTTGCTCGACGGGGCCCGAGGACATCGGCCGGCACACGATCTGTGCGGTCATGACCGCCGAATTCCTCGAGCACCAGCGTTCCATCGGCAACGACTTGCTGACCCCGGTCCCCGAATACCGATTCCCCGGCCTGCTGCCCGGTGACCGCTGGTGCGTGACGGCGCTGAACTGGCTTCGGGCGCACCAGGATGGCTGCGCCGCGCCGGTGGTGCTGGCCTCCACGCACGAGCGCACGCTCGAGGTGGTGCCTCTGGAGACGCTGGAGGAACACAAGGTCGACGTGCCCGACGACTTGGCGAATCTCTAGGGGCCACGGGGGATCGACGCCCCGGCTCTGTGTCATATTTCTCTTCGGCGACACGTCGAAAAGAGGATCCGGTGGGCTCTGCCGTTGATGACATCGACTTCGATGACCTCACCGCGCCCAAGCTGACCGACGTCCAACGCCAGATTCTGGACTTCACCGAGGCCAAAGTGGTCGACCTCGACATCGACCGGATGCTTGCGGAGGCGGTCGAGCAGGCCGGGCTGGAGCGGGGAGCCGACCTCGACGACGTCGACGGCTTCGCCGGTCGGCTCGCCGCTCACGTCGCCGCGATCGACGGCGACGAGGGCCTGCGACAGCTGACACGGTCCTCGCTGCGGCAACGAGTCGTGCGTCTGCTGCGCAACCGGTTGTCGCTGACCGAACTCCTCAAGCGCTACCCGGAAATCGAAGCCATCCCGATCGAGAAGCCGTTCATCGTCGTCGGGATGCCCCGGTCGGGCACCACGCATTTGGTTAATCTCATTGCCGCCGACCCGCGCCGTCGGGCGTTGCCGTACTGGGAGAGCCAAGAACCCATTCCCGCCCCCGGGCAGGGCCCCGACATCTCCGGCGTCGACCCGCGTTACGCGCGAGCCAAATCCGAGCACGACGCGCTGATGGCCAGCGCGCCGTTGGTCGCCGCCATGCACGACCGATTCCCCGAGGCGATCGAGGAAGAGGTCGAGCTCCTCGACCTCGATCTGGCCGCCTACGTCCTGGAATGGCATGCACGCGTGCCGGACTGGCGCGATTACTACCTGGGCCTCGACCAGAGCCGCCACTACGCATACCTACGGAAGGTGCTGCAGGCCTTGACCTTTCTGCGGGGCCCGCGGACCTGGATCCTGAAGAGTCCGCAGCACTGTGAGCAGCTCGGCCCGCTCATGGCGACGTTTCCCGACGCGACCGTGGCCTTCACGCACCGCGATCCCGTGGCGGTGATCCAGTCGGCGATCACGATGATGGCCTACTCCGATCGACTGCGCCGAACCAGCATCGAGCCGGACTGGCTGGTGGACTATTGGAGCGACCGGGTGCACCGACTGCTCAGCGCGTGCGTGCGCGACCGCGACCTGGTGCCGGCCGAACGCAGCATCGACATCAGTTTCCATCAGCTGAACGGCAACGAGATGCCGGTCCTCGAAAGCCTTTATCGCTGCGGCGGCGTCGAACTGACACCGAAGGTGCGGGCTCTCTTCGAGAAGTATCTGGACGGCAACCCGCGGGGCAAACACGGCCGCATCCGCTACCACCTGCACCGCCACTTCGGCGTCACGCCCGACGAGTTGCGCGGGCGCTTCGACTTCTACTTCGACAAGTTCGACGTCCAGGCCGAGACCTAGCTGGAAGGCAACGACAGCGATGAGTTCCGACCCGATCTACCGCAGCCGGCCCGGCGCCGACGCCATGCGGCCCGCTTCCGCCGAACGGGCGGAAGAGGTCGCGCCCGGGCTGTGGTGTTCACCGGGGCTCTCGAACTCCTACCTACTCACCACGCGTGACGGCCGCGTGATCGTCAACACCGGCATGGGTTTCGAGGGCCCGGTGCACCGCGCGAACTTCGACGCCGTCGATCCCTCGCCGGTGCGCTACATCGTGTTCACGCAAGGACACGTCGACCACGTCGGCGGTTTGGACAACGTCCGCGACCCCGAGACGACCGTCGTCGCCCAGGCGAATTGGACGCTCTGGCGAGACGACAACGAACGACTCATTCCGTATCGCGCCAGTCGCAGCGCGTTCGCGTTCAAAGAGACCCTGGCCACCGGCATCCAAGCCATTCAACGGCGGTTGGGTAGCACCCGGTTGGCCGGCCAGAGCGTTCCCGTCGTGGACCTCGATTTCGAGGACACCCTGACACTAGAGGTCGGCGGCCGGCGGTTGGAACTGATCGCCGTGCCCGGCGGCGAAACCACCGACTCCCTGGTGGTGTGGCTGCCGGACGAGCGGATTTGCCTGTGCGGGAATGTCTTCGGCCCGCTGTTCGGACACATTCCCAACCTGGTCACTATGCGCGGCGACCGGTATCGCGACGCCCTTACCGCCATCTCCTCGGTGGAGAGGGTGCGTGACCTGCGGCCCGAACTCCTGGTGACTGGTCATTTCGAACCGATAGCGGGCCCCGAGCGCATTCATGCCGAGCTGACCCGGCTGCGCGGCGCGATTCGGTACGTCCACGACCAGACGGTCGAGGGGATGAACGCGGGCAAGGACGTGCGAACCCTGATGCGGGAGATCACGCTGCCCGCGGAATACGAAGTGGGACAAGGCTATGGGAAGGTGGCCTGGGACGTGCGGGCCGTCTGGGAAAACTACTCCGGCTGGTTTCACCACGAGTCGACCACCGAGCTTTATCCGGTCGGGTTCGACGCCGTCGCCGCAGACGTGGTCGAGCTCGCCGGGGCCGACGCTTTGGTGGGCCGGGCGCGGGAACACCTTGCCGCTGGTCGCCCGCTGCAAGCCATCCATCTTGGCGAGCTCCTTCCGTCCGACCATGCCGGGGCTCGGGCGGTGCTACGCGAGGCACACGGAGAACTGTTGGCCGCCAGCACGAACTTCTGGGAGACCGCCTGGCTGAAGAATCAGATAGCGAGGAACTCATGACGGCACGGGTCAGCTTCGACTTCACCGGCACCACGGCGCTGATCACCGGCGGCACCAGTGGGATCGGGCACGCGACCGCCGTCTTGTTCCGCGACGCCGGGGCCCACGTCGCGGTCACCGGAACGCGACCGGCGGCCGTCGACTATCAGGCCGATCTGTCCGGCATGGAGTATCACCAGCTGCAGATCAGCGACCCCGATTCGGTGGACGCGCTGGCGCGGAAGTTCACCAGCCTCGACGTGCTGGTCAACAACGCCGGTGCCAATTTCCCCGGCGGCCTTGACGAATCGAAGCCGGACGGATTCGAGGCATCGGTCGCGCTGAACCTCACCGGACCGTACCGGTTGACGCTCGGGCTCTACCGCGCGTTGAAGGCGTCGACGGCGGACGGCGGCGCCAGCGTGGTGAACCTGGCGTCGATGTCGGCGCTGCGGGCCGTCCCCTTGGTGCCGGGATACGGCGCGGCGAAGGCCGGGATCGTCTGCGTCACCAGGAACCTCGCGGTCAAATGGGCCGGTAAGGGGATTCGGGTGAACGCGGTGGCGCCCGGCGCCATCGACACCCCGATGACCGCACCGATGCAGGGCTCGGCCGAACTGGTGGAGTCCGAGCTGGCGCACATCCCGTTGCGCCGCTTCGGTTCCGTCGGCGAGATCGCCCCGACCATCGCCTTCTTGTGCACCGAGCAGAGCAGCTACACCAGCGGCGCGGTGTTCGTCGTCGACGCCGCCTCAGACTGCGTCTGAAAACCGAGGAGACAAATGACAAGTGCCCTGCGCCCCGAGGATTTCTACCACACCGGCGTCATCGTCCCCGACCTCGACGCCGCCATGGCCCGGCTCAGCGCGCTGGCCGGCTACCGCTGGATCGCCCCGATGACCTACACCCTGCCGTTCCGCACGCCGACCGGCGTCCGCGAGTTGACGTCCACAATCGTCTACTCACTGCAGAGCCCACACCTGGAATTGGTGCAAGAGGTGCCCGGGACCCCATGGATGGCCGCGCCGGGCAACGCGGTTCACCACCTCGGCTATTTCAGTGACGACCTCGCCGCGAGCGCCCAAGCGCTCGAGGCAAACGGCTTCGCCCTCGAGATGACGGCGGACGTGCCCGGATCCGAACTCGGGCTATTCGCTTACTACACAGACTCTTCGGGGGCGCGCATCGAGATCGTCGATCGGGCGCTGTTCCCGGACTTCCCCGCCTTCCTGCAGTCGATGGCCGCCCCACAGGAGGCGTGACGTGTTGCTAACGGTGCTGCGCTTCAACTTCGCCTCCCCGCACGGCGAACCCCGCACGCAGAGCAGGCTGTTGTCGGCCGCCCTCGAATTGGCGCAGTGGGGCGAGGCGCACGGCATCACCTCGATCAGCGTCGACGAGCATCACGCGACCGGACACGGCTGGAGCTGCAACCCCATCATGGCGGCCGCGATGTTCTTGGCCCGGACCTCGACGCTGATCGCCAGCGTGGATTGCGCGCTGGGCCCGCTGTGGAACCCGGTCCGGCTCGCCGAGGACATCGCGCTGGTCGACAACATGAGCCGCGGCCGGCTACACACCACGGTGGGCCTCGGCTATCGTACGGTCGAATATGACGTAATGAGGACCGATTTCGCGCGCCGAGGCGCGCTGATGGACAGCCTGCTCGAACGGATGCTGTCGGTGTGGTCGGGCGCCGATGCCGACGCGGGAATCTGCACCGGCACCTGGACCCGACCGCATCCACCGCTGTATGTCGGTGGCGGCGCGCGCGCCACGGCGCGACGGGCGGCCCGCTTCCGGCTGCCGCTCAGCCTGGCGGATCACCTGCCCGACATCGCCGCCTACTACCGTGAGCTGTGTGCCGAGGCCGGCATGACGCCGCTCATCCTCATGCCGGGCCCGGTGAACCGCGGGATGATCTTCCTGCACGAGGACCCCGACCGCGCGTGGGCGGAGCTCGGTGACCACATCCTTTGGGAGGCAGTCACTTACGGCGGTTGGTCGACCGATCAGCGGTCGCTCATGCATTTGCCCGGGGTGCAGACGCTGGACGAGGTCAGGGCGTCGGGACGGTACCGCTTCCTGACCCCCGACGAGTTGATCGCGGAGATGCGTGACGCCGACGATTACGGCCCGCTCGTGCTGCACCCCCTGGTTGGTGGCATGCCGGTGGACGAGGCCTGGAAGTCGGTCCAGTTGCTCACCGAGAAGGTGCTGCCCGCCCTCAGCTAACTCGCCGAACCCCTGATTGCCCATAGGAATAACGGGTATGCGACCGGGCATGACAAAAGCTCGAAAAGCACTGGCGCTCATCGGTGGCGCCGCGACACTTGGATTGGTGCTCACCTTCGGTGGCGGCGCGGGCGCGTCCGCCTTGGCAAGCAATGCTCCCGCGGCGCCGCC
>NZ_LZIX01000226.1:0-25331 GCF_001666955.1 Mycobacterium sp. E735
TAGGCCATCTTGAAGAAGCGGCCGTAGCGCTGGCGGCCGAAGTGCTCGAAGGCGCCGATCGAAACGATGCGGTCGACGGGTTCGTGAAACTTCTCCCAGCCCTCCAGCAGCACCCGCCGGGTGCGGGGGGTGTCCATCTCGTCGAACGTTCTCTGGACGTGCTCGGCCTGGTTCTCCGACAACGTCAGGCCCACGACGTTGACGTCGTACTTCTCGATGGCCCGGCGCATGGTCGCGCCCCAGCCGCAGCCGATGTCCAGCAGCGTCATCCCCGGCTCGAGATTCAATTTGCCCAGCGCCAGATCGAACTTCGCATTCTGCGCCTCTTCGAGCGTCATGCCCTCGCGTTCGAAATAAGCGCACGTATAGCCCATTGTCGGATCTAGGAACAGGGCAAAAAACTCGTCCGAAACGTCGTAGATGGATTGCGATTCTTCATAGAACGGAGTCAATGTGGTCATGGGGTTCCCGATTACCCTTTCGCGTATTTAACGCGAGCATAATAACCGGAAAAACCAACATTGTCTTGACTTCGCGCGCTGGAATATCGGCGCCACGACGCCGGGCAGCTGCGCCGTCAGTAGGTGTAGAAGCCCTGGCCGGTTTTCTTGCCCAGCCGGCCCGCCTCGACCATGCGCAGCAACAGCGGCGGCGGACCGTAATGCGGTTCCTTGAACTCCTCGAACATCTTGTCCGCGATCAGCTTCAGGGTGTCCAGGCCCACCAGATCGGACAGCCGCAGCGGGCCCATCGGGTGTGACAGCCCGGCGACAACCGCCTTGTCGACGTCTTCGACGGTGGCAAAACCCGCCTCCACCATGCGAATTGCGGACAAGAGGTAGGGCACCAGCAGGGCGTTGACGACGAAGCCCGACCGGTCCGAGCAGCGCACCACCTGCTTGCCCAGGACGGCGCTCGCGAATTCCTCGGTTCGCGTGGCGGCGGCTTCGTCGGTGACCAGGGTGCTGACCAACTCGACCAGCGGGAGCACCGGGACCGGGTTGAAGAAGTGCAGACCCAGCACCCGCTGCGGATTCTTGGTGGCCGCTGCGATCTTCATGATCGGAATGCTGGACGTGTTGGACGCCAGCACCGCATCGGGATCGGTGACGACGGCGTCGAGTTCGGCGAACACCTTGGCCTTGATGGCATCGTCCTCGATGATCGCCTCGATGACGAGCTGGCGGTCGGCGAGGTCCTTCAGATCGGTGGTGAAGGTGAGCTGGCTCAGCGCCCGGTCGCGTTCCCGCTCGGTCACCTTGCCCGCGCTGACGCCGCGCTCCAGGGACTTCACGATGCGGTTGCGCCCAGCCGTGATCAGCGCCTCGGTGGTCTCGAACACCGTCACGTCGACGCCGGCTCTGACCGCGACTTCGGCGATGCCGGATCCCATCTGGCCGGCCCCGACCACCCCTACCCGCTGAATCGCTGCGTCGCTCACTGTGTTCTCTTTCGGTGTCGTATCGTCTTGCACCGCAATAGGCCCCGCCCAGGTTCGCTGGGCGGGGCCAATGCTACTTCACGGTGAGCAGCCGCAAACTCGCACGATCTGGATCGCAGCGGTGCGAGTTCGCGCCTGCTCGGCTCCGGAAGGAATCAGGGACTCAGTGACTCAAGCCATCCGTTTCACTTCGTCCTCGCGGGCCTAAGCCCGCTCGTCCTCAGTGAAACTGACCCTCTTCGGTGGAGCCGGTCAGCGCGGTGGTCGACGAAGTGGGGTCGACCGTGGTGGCGATGCGGTCGAAGTAACCCGCACCGACCTCGCGCTGGTGCTTGGTCGCGGTGTAACCGCGCTCCTCGGCGTCGAACTCGCGCTCCTGCAGCTCGACGTAAGCCGTCATCTGGTTGCGGGCGTAGCCGTAGGCCAGATCGAACATCGAGTAGTTCAGCGCGTGGAAGCCGGCCAGCGTGATGAACTGGAACTTGAATCCCATTGCGCCCAGCTCCTTTTGGAACTTGGCGATAGTCGCGTCGTCGAGGTGCTTCTTCCAGTTGAACGACGGCGAGCAGTTGTAGGCCAGCAACTGGTCGGGGAACTCGGCCTTGACGCCCTCGGCGAACTTGGCGGCCAGCTCGAGGTCCGGGGTGCCGGTCTCCATCCAGATCAGGTCGGAGTACGGCGCGTAGGCCTTGGCCCGGGCGATGCAGGGCTCGAGGCCGTTGCGCACCCGGTAGAAGCCCTCCTTGGTCCGCTCGCCGGTGATGAACGGCTGGTCGCGCTCGTCGACGTCCGAGGTGATCAGGGTGGCCGCCTCGGCGTCGGTGCGGGCGATCACGACGGTCGGCACGTCGGCGACGTCGGCCGCCAGGCGGGCCGAGGTCAGCGTGCGGATGTGCTGCTGGGTCGGGATGAGCACCTTGCCGCCGAGGTGGCCGCACTTCTTCTCCGAGGCCAGCTGGTCCTCCCAGTGCGAGCCCGCGACGCCCGCGGCGATCATGGCCTTCTGCAGCTCGTAGACGTTGAGCGCGCCACCGAAGCCCGCCTCGCCGTCGGCGACGATCGGCGCCAGCCAGTTCTCCACCGAGGTGTCGCCCTCGACCTTGGCGATCTGGTCCGCGCGCAGCAGCGCGTTGTTGATCCGGCGCACGACCTGCGGCACCGAGTTGGCCGGGTACAGGCTCTGGTCCGGGTAGGTGTGGCCGGAGAGGTTGGCGTCACCGGCGACCTGCCAACCCGACAGGTAAATGGCCTTGAGGCCGGCGCGGACCTGCTGGACGGCCATGTTGCCGGTCAGCGCGCCGAGCGCGTTGACGAACTCGAGGTCGTGCAGCTGGCTCCACAGCACCTCGGCGCCGCGGCGGGCCAGGGTGTTCTCCTCGACCACGGTGCCCTGCAGGGCGACGACGTCCTCGGCGCTGTAGGTGCGGGTGACACCCTTCCAACGGGGGTTGGTGTCCCAGTCCTTCTTGATCTGTTCGGCGCTCTTGGGGGTGCCAACGGCAGACATTGGGCATGCTCCTTAACGAATCTTCACTACTGAGTTGGTGAACGCTGCACCGGCGGTAGCTAGAGGCTCAACTTCGCTGGTGTGCTAATTCGAAGATGACACAGCCTGACCACGCATTTCCACCCATTTCATTTGCCAATTTCGGCAACGACTCGGGGGGATTTAGCGAATGTTGCGAAGATGAACGGAAACTGAACCGTTTCAGAAGCTACCCGCTGGTAACCGGAATCCCCAGGTCAGCCGGGAAATTAACGGGACACTTGTCCGGTTAGCGGGAGAAGATCGCGGCGACCGCTTTCGTCTCGTCGCCGACCGCATATGTGAGCGTTGTAACAGTGCGATCGGTGAGGTTGGGGCCGAACTGATCGGTCGAACCGGGCGGATGGACGTGCGAGATGATCTCCAGCTTGTCGCCCAGCGCCACCGGCGCCTCGTGCTCGATCGTGATGCGCAGCGGGAGTCGCATCAGCTCCAGGTGTGAAGCCAGGTAGTCCTCGATCACGCTCCAATAGACCGAGTTGTTCATGTGGTCGAACAAGTCGATGTCGGTGACCCGGACGGGGAACTCGTGGATCTCCGCGGCGTCGTCGCGACCGCCCGGCTTCAGATAGCCCTTCCAGCGCAGCCGGTCGATCGAGGTCGTCTTGTGCAGGCCGGCCAGGAAGTCGTCGGAGATGCGCGACGGCATCTGGGTCTCCCGGTTGATGTTGATCCAGAAGGCCTCGGATTCGATCAGCCCGCCCTTGCGTCCGTCGACGCGAACCCGCATCTCACACCACCGGTTCGACGTGCCCGAACACCACCGGCGGCACCGCAGCATGTCCTGAAACTCGATCGGCCGGATCAGGTCCAGCATCGTGCGGCGCACGATCCACAGCGGATGGGTTTCCTCGAAGCCCATCTCGCGCAGCTGATCCTGTCCGATGTCCTGGATGTGCCGGCACGCGGCGTCCAGCCGCAACCGGCCGGTGCGGTCGATGTCGGCCACCCGCAGCGGCCACTCGCGGTCGAAGACATCGGGGTGTCCGTCGGGAACCGGCATCAGTTCTTTGTCCAGGCTCACGGCTTAACTCCCCGTTTCCTCCTCGTGGGCGCCTCAGGCTAGCCCTGCGGTCTCGTTGCGAATCATGCCAACGACCTGTGCCAAAAACCAATCGCGACGCGTCCGCGGCCCCGTGCGAACCCTGCCAACATCCGCTTAGCAACCCGCTATCCTGGGCAAAGTGTCCAAGACGTTCGTCGGCTCCCGCGTCCGCCAGCTCCGCAACGAGCGCGGGTTCTCCCAGGCCGCTCTGGCCCAGATGCTGGAAATCTCGCCGAGCTACCTCAACCAGATCGAGCACGACGTCCGGCCCCTGACCGTGGCCGTGCTGCTGCGGATCACCGAGGTGTTCGGCGTGGACGCGACGTTCTTCGCCTCCCAGGACGACACCCGGCTGGTCGCCGAGCTGCGCGAGGTCACCATGGACCGCGACCTGGACATCGACGTCGACCCGGCCGAGGTGGCCGAGATGGTCGGCTCACATCCCGCGCTGGCCCGCGCGGTCGTCAACCTGCACCGGCGCTACCGGATCACCACGGCGCAGCTGGCCGCGGCCACCGAGGAGCGGTACTCCGATGGCAGCGGCACCGGATCGATCACCATGCCGCACGAGGAGGTGCGCGACTACTTCTACCAGCGGCAGAACTACCTGCACGAGCTGGACACCGCCGCCGAGGACTTGACGATCCAGATGCGACTGCACCACGGTGATCTGGCCCGCGAACTGAATCGCCGGCTGACCGAGGTGCACGGCGTGCACATCAACAGGCGGATCGATCTCGGCGACACCGTGCTGCACCGGTATGACCCCGGCACCAAGACGCTGGAGATCAGCAACCACCTCTCGCTCGGCCAACAGGTGTTCAAGATGGCGGCCGAACTGGCCTACCTCGAGTACGGCGATCTGATCGACACCCTGGTGGAGGAGGGCAAGTTCACCAGCGACGAGTCGCACACGCTCGCCCGGCTGGGGCTGGCCAATTACTTCGCCGCGGCGGCGGTGCTGCCCTATCGCCAATTCCACGACGTCGCAGAGAATTTCCGCTACGACGTCGAACGGTTGTCGTCCTTCTACTCGGTGAGCTACGAGACCATCGCGCACCGCCTCTCGACCCTGCAGCGACCGTCGATGCGGGGCGTGCCGTTCTCCTTCGTCCGGGTGGACCGGGCCGGCAACATGTCAAAACGGCAGTCCGCCACCGGCTTTCACTTCTCCTCCAGCGGCGGCACCTGCCCGCTGTGGAACGTCTACGAAACGTTCGCCAACCCGGGCAAGATCCTGGTGCAGATCGCCCAGATGCCCGACGGACGCAACTACATGTGGGTGGCCCGCACCGTGGAGCGCCGCGCCGCCCGGTATGGTCAGCCGGGTAAAACCTTCGCGATCGGCCTGGGTTGCGAGTTGCGCCACGCGCACCGGCTCGTCTACTCGGAAGGACTCGACGTCTCGGGAGGACCAGGAACAGTGGCCACACCGATCGGTGCGGGTTGCCGTGTCTGCGAACGCGACAACTGCCCGCAGCGGGCGTTCCCGGCCCTGGGCCGCGCCCTGGATCTGGACGAGCACCGCAGCACGGTCTCCCCGTATCTGGTGAAGCAACCGTGACCGCGCCTCAAGGCGGCCGCATCCCCTCGGGGCGGTTCCGCGAACTCGGGCTGATCAACTGGATTCTCGCGAAATCGGCCGCCCGCAAGGTCCGCGCGCCCGAGATGCACCTGTTCACCACGCTGGGCCAGAACAAATTCCTGTTCCTGGTGTGGAGCATCTACAGCGGCCGCGTGCTGCGCGGCCGCCTGCCGGCGATCGACACCGAGCTCGTGATCCTGCGCGTCGCGCATCTGCGCGCCTGCGAGTACGAGCTGCAGCACCATCGCCGGATGGCCGCCAATCAGGGCCTCGACGCGGACCTGCAGGACGCCATCTTCGCGTGGCCCGAGCGCCTGGACCGCGTGGAGGCGCGCCTGACCGTGCGCCAGCAGGCGCTGCTGAACGCCACCGACGAGTTCGTCAAGGACCGCACCATCACCGACGCCACCTGGCAGCAGCTCGCCCAGCACCTGGACCGGCGTCAGCTCATCGAATTCTGCTTGCTGGCAAGCCAATACGACGGCCTGGCCGCGACCATGTCGGCCCTGGCCATCCCGCTGGACAACCCGCGCCAGACCGGCCCCGCTCAGAGGTAGACGTTGGCCAGGACGGCCAGCGTCAGCAGCAGCGGCGGCACGGGCAACCCGAACCCGAATCCCGACCACGCGTATTTACGCCGCCGCCGCAAGAACGACGCCCACATCGTGGCGCAGACCGCCAGCGCGAGCGACAGCAGCAACACCGTCGGGGCCCACTGGCCCACCGCCGCGTTGTCGTCGGCGATCGAAAATGCCACCAACCACAGGACATAACCTGCGGCGAGGCCGCCGATGGCCCCCAGAACGATGTCGCTGCGCATGGGCCCTAGAAGTTGATCATGTGGCCGGTCAGGCCGTGGAAACACTCCTGCAGCGCCTCGGACAAGGTCGGATGGGTGTGGACGTTGCGGGCCAGCTCGGTGGCGGTCAGGTCCCACTTCTGCGCCAGGGTCAGCTCGGGCAGCAGCTCGGACACGTCGTGGCCGATCAGGTGCCCGCCCAGCAGCTCAAGGTGTTTCGCGTCGGCGATCAGCTTGGCGAAGCCGGTGGGGTCGCCCAGGCCGTGCGCCTTGCCGTTGGCGGTGAACGGGAATTTGGCCACCACCACGTCGTAGCCCTCGTCGCGGGCCTGCTGCTCGGTCAGCCCGAAGCTGGCCACCTGGGGCTGGCAGAACGTCGCCCGCGGCAGCATCCGGTAATCGCCAAGCGTCAAGGTCTCTGCGCCGGCGATTGTTTCGGCCGCCACCACGCCCATGGCCTCGGCGACGTGAGCGAGCATCAGCTTGCCGGTCACGTCCCCGATCGCGTAGATGTGCGGCACGCTCGTGACCATGTAGTCGTTGATCCCGATCGCCTTGCGGTCGGTCAGCGCGACGCCGGTGTTCTCCAAGCCAAAGCCCTCGACGTTGGGGGCAAACCCGATGGCCTGCAACACTTTCGCGGCCTTGAGTTCCTGCGTGTTGCCGTCCTTGCTGACGGCGACGGTGACCTCGGAGCCGTTGTCGGAGATCGACTCGACCTTGGTGCCGGTGAGGATCTTGACGCCCAGCTTCTTGAACTGCTTCTCCAGCTCCTTGGACACGTCGGCGTCCTCGTTGGGCAGCGCGCGCGGCAGGAACTCCACGATGGTCACGTCGACGCCGTAGTTCTTCATCACGTAGCCGAACTCCATGCCGATCGCACCGCAACCGGCGATGATGATCGACTCCGGCAGGTCCCGGGACAGAATCAGTTCCTCGTAGGTCACCACGTTCTCCGACAGCGACGTCCCGGGCACCAGCCGGGTGCTGCTGCCGGTGGCGATGATCGCGTTGTCGAACGTCACGGTGTCGGTGCCGCCGTCGTTGAGCTCAACGGACAACGTGTTGGCGTCGGTGAACCGGCCGTACCCGTGGATCTCGGTGATCTTGTTCTTCTTCATCAGGAAGTGCACGCCCGCGACCCGGCCCTCGGCCACCTTGCGGCTGCGGTCGAAGGCGACGCCGTAGTCGAAGGTCGCGTCGCCGTTCATCCCGAACGTCGCGGCCTCCTTGGTGAAGATGTGCACCAGCTCGGCGTTGCGCAGCAACGCCTTGGACGGGATGCAGCCGACGTTGAGGCAGACTCCGCCCCAGTACTTCGGCTCGACGACTGCGGTGTTGAGGCCAAGCTGCGCGGCGCGGATGGCTGCGACATATCCGCCGGGACCGGCCCCGAGGACGACGACGTCAAAATGGGTCACGGCCCCTACCCTAATGGCCGCCCGGCCGGGGCGTTAATACGGAATGAGGCCGACGAGGCAGTGGCCCACCCGCGCGCAGTGGTAATAGCCGAGCAGGGGCGCCGCGGCGGCCAGGGAGGCGAAGGGTCCGGACATCACCGCCAGCGCGAGCGCCGAGACCAGCGGCCTGCCCTCGACCATCGCGAGCAGCACGCCGGCGACGGCGCACGCCACCACATAGACCAGCACCACGAACAGCGCCGGGGTCGCGTCCGCCGAGTGGTACCACCAATAGAACAGGCCGAGGCCGAGGACCGCGGCCAAGCACCACACGCCGAGCGCGACCAGCAGCAGCTTCCACCACTTCAGGTAGAGGTAGCGGCCGGGGACGGTGACCGGTTGCACCGGCGTGGCGGCGGATTCGGTGGCCGCATCGGCATCGTCGGCGGGGGGCTCGGACGTCGGGGGCTCGTCCGGCGCCGCCGCCGGGCGCTCGCCGGTGTCCTCGTCGGAATCCGAGAAATCCGGCTGCCACGACTGAGTGCCAGGGCCTTCGTCGTCGTCGTCGGAGAAGTCGGGCTTCCACGACTGGGTGCCCGGGCTCGACGGGGTGTCGTCGTCAGCCACGTGATGTCACCTGGAGGGCGACCAGGACGCCGAACCAGCCCGGGGCCACCGCCAAGGCGAACGCGCCGAGCATCGTCACCCACCGGCGTCCGGAGAAAAGGATCGTCACCAGCCCGGCGACGCTCGGAATCCCGACGACCAGCGCGAGGGCGAAGGCCGGGCGGATGCTCCCGTGGACCGTCCCGGCGAATCCCACCCCCGCCAACAGCCCGACCGCGGCGCCGACCAGCATGGCGCCGGCCAACAACCGCGGGCGCGGGAGGGGGATCACGCCTTCGAGGTTACTGCCGTCACCGACCCGGAGGGAACGTTCGCGCCGCCGTGTCAGTCACCACCTGACCGCGCGCCGAAGGGCGCTCGCCGCGTTCGTAATCGGCGCCGGTGATGACCGGCGTGGCCCGCAGCTCGCCCTGTTCGTCCTCGGTGAAGACGCGGCCGCGGGACAAGAAACGCAGCCCTTCGGGGGCTTCCACGCTGAACCCGCCGCCACGGCCGGGAACCACGTCGATGACCAGCTGGGTGTGCTTCCATGCCTCGTACTGCGGGCCCGAGATCCACACCGGCACCCCGTCCCCGACGTCGAGCACGCCGAGCAACACGTCGCGGTCGCCGACCAGGAAGTCATCCCGCGGGTAGCACATCGGCGACGACCCGTCGCAGCACCCGCCGGACTGGTGAAACATCAGCGGGCCGTGTTTCTCCTGCAGACGCGCCAGCAGTTCGGCGGCGCCGGCGGTGACCACGACGCCGGGGACCATCAGAAGAATCCCTGCGCCTTGTCCGAGTAGGACACCATCAGGTTCTTGGTCTGCTGGTAATGGTCGAGCATCATCTTGTGGTTCTCCCGGCCGATGCCGGACTGCTTGTAGCCGCCGAACGCGGCGTGCGCGGGATAGGCGTGGTAGCAGTTGACCCACACCCGGCCGGCCTGGATGTCGCGTCCGGCCCGATAGGCGGTGTTGCCGTCGCGGCTCCACACCCCGGCGCCCAGGCCGTAGAGGGTGTCGTTGGCGATCGAGATCGCGTCGTCGTAGTCGGAGAACGACGTCACCGTGACGACGGGACCGAAGATCTCCTCCTGGAAGATCCGCATCTTATTGTTGCCGGCGAAGATGGTGGGCTGCATGTAGTAGCCGCCCGACAGGTCGCCGCCCAGCTCGGCCCGCTCGCCCCCGGTGATGATCTTGGCGCCCTCGTCCTTGCCAATCTCGATGTAGGACAACACCTTTTCCAGCTGATCGTTGGAGGCCTGCGAGCCCAACATGGTCTCGGAGTCCAGCGGGTCGCCCTGCCGCACCGCCTTGGTCCGGATGGCCGCCAACTCGAGGAACTCGTCGTAGATGTCGGACTGGATCAGGCTGCGCGACGGGCAGGTGCACACCTCGCCCTGGTTCAGGGCGAACATGGTGAAGCCCTCGAGGGCCTTGTCCTGGAAGTCGTCGCCCTTGGCCATCACGTCGGAGAAGAAGATGTTCGGGCTCTTGCCGCCGAGTTCCAGCGTGACCGGGATCAGGTTCTGCGAGGCGTACTGCATGATCAGCCGGCCGGTGGTGGTTTCACCGGTGAACGCCACCTTGGCGATGCGGTTGCTCGACGCCAGCGGCTTGCCGGCCTCGGCGCCGAATCCGTTGACGACGTTGACCACGCCGGCCGGCAACAGGTCGCCGATGAGCGACATCAGGTAGAGCACCGAGACCGGCGTCTGTTCGGCGGGTTTGAGCACGACGGCGTTGCCGGCCGCCAGCGCAGGCGCCAGCTTCCAGGTGGCCATCAGGATCGGGAAGTTCCACGGGATGATCTGCCCGACCACCCCGAGCGGCTCGTGGAAGTGGTACGCGACGGTGTTCTCGTCGATCTGCGACAGCGAACCCTCCTGCGCCCGGATCGCCCCGGCGAAGTATCGGAAATGGTCGACCGCCAGGGTGATGTCGGCGCCGAGCGCCTCGCGGATCGGTTTGCCGTTGTCCCAGACTTCGGCGACCGCCAGCGCGGCCTTGTTCTCCTCGATGCGGTCGGCGATCTTGTTCAGGATCAGCGCCCGTTCCGCGGGGGCGGTCTTGCCCCATGCCTTCGCCGCCCCGTGCGCGGCGTCGAGCGCCTTTTCGATGTCGGCCTCGTCGGACCGGGCCACCTCGCAGAACGGCTCGCCGGTCACCGGTGTCGGGTTCTCGAAGTAGCGGCCCTGCGCCGGCGGCACCCACTGCCCCCCGATGAAGTTGTCGTAGCGGGATTCGTACGACATCAAGGCCCCAGCGGAACCTGGACGTGCGAAAACAGTCATCTGCTCGGCCCTTCGCTCGTCGGTGTAATACACCTCACACTACCGCCGGAGGCCACAATGGCGTCCATGACCTCACACGCCGCCGCCGACCGCGAAGATGCCCAAGACCCCTACCTGTGGCTCGAGGATGTCACCGGCGACGAGGCGCTGGATTGGGTGCGGGCGCGCAACGAACCGACGCTGGCGGCGTTCCGCGACGCGGAATTCGAGCGGATGCGCGTCGAGGCGCTCGAGGTGCTCGACACCGATGCCCGCATCCCGTACGTGGTCCGCCGCGGCGAGTACCTGTACAACTTCTGGCGCGACGCCGCCAACCCGCGCGGGCTGTGGCGGCGCACCACATTGGACAGCTATCGCACCGACGCCCCCGAGTGGGACGTGCTGATCGACGTAGACGAACTGGGGCGAGCTGACAACGAGAAGTGGGTGTGGGCAGGCGCCCGTGTCATCGAACCGGAGTACACGCGCGCGCTGGTCTCGCTGTCCAGGGGCGGCTCGGACGCCTCCATCGTCCGCGAATTCGACATGGCGACACGCCAATTCGTCGCCGATGGTTTCGCGCTGCCGGAGGCCAAGTCCCACGTCGCCTGGGTGGACCCCGACACCGTGCTGGTCGGCACGGATTTCGGCGACGGCTCGCTCACCGATTCGGGCTACCCCCGCGTGATCAAGCGGTGGCGCCGCGGCACCGCGCTGACCGATGCGGAAACCGTGTTCGAGGGCGCCCCCACCGACGTCAGCGTGTCCGCGACGGTGGACCGAACCGAAGGCTTCGAGCGCACGGTGTTGGGGCGGGCCCTGGACTTCTGGAACGAAGAGGTCTATGAACTGCGGGGCCCGGAGCTGATCCGGATCGACGCGCCCACCGACGCGAGCTTGTCGATACACCGCGAATGGCTGTTGATCGAGCTGCGCACCGACTGGTTCTACGGCGCCCAGAGCTACCCCGCCGGTTCTCTGCTGGCGGCCCGTTGCGACGAATTCCTCGCGGGCACGGCCGAATTGAGTGTGGTGTTCTCGCCCGACGAGCACACCGCCCTGAATCACTACGCATGGACGCGGGACCGGTTGTTGATGGTCAGCCTCGCCGACGTGGCAAGCCGCGTGGAAATCGTCACGCCGCCCTCATCACGCGGCGACTGGCGCCGTGAGCCGGTCGCCGGCATTCCGGAGGCGACCAACACCGTCGTCGTCGCCGCCGACGACAAAGGCGACGAGTTCTTCCTCGACTCGAGCGGATTCGTCACACCCTCCCGGCTCATGCGCGGCACCGGCGCCGGCCCACTCGAGCAGGTCAAGTCGGCGCCCGCCTTCTTCGACGCCGAAAACCTCTCCGTGGCACAGCATTTCGTGGAATCGGACGACGGCACCTCGATCCCGTACTTCGTGGTGCGGCCGGCCGACGCGGCGGGCCCGGGCCCGACCATGCTGTACGGCTACGGCGGCTTCGAATCCGCGAACACCCCCGCCTACAGCGGCGTGCTCGGCCGGCTCTGGCTGGCCCGTGGCGGCACCTACGTGCTCGCCAACATCCGTGGCGGCGGCGAGTACGGCCCCCGCTGGCACACCCAGGCCATGCGCGAGAACCGGCACAAGGTGGCCGAGGACTTCGCCGCGGTGGCAACGGATTTGGTGAACCGCGGCATCACGACCGTGGATCAGCTCGGCGCGCAGGGCGGCAGCAACGGCGGCCTGCTCATGGGCATCATGCTGACCCGGTACCCCGACAGATTCGGTGCGCTGGTGTGCAGCGTCCCGCTGCTGGACATGAAGCGCTACCACCTGCTGCTGGCCGGCGCGTCGTGGATGGCCGAATACGGCGACCCCGACGACCCGGGTGACTGGGCGTTCATCTCCGAATATTCGCCCTATCAGAACATTTCGGCGACGCGCCACTACCCGCCGGTGCTGATGACCACCTCGACCCGCGACGATCGCGTGCATCCGGGCCATGCGCGCAAGATGACGGCCGCCCTAGAGGCGGCCGGGCACCCCGTCTTCTACTACGAGAACATCGAGGGCGGGCACGCCGGCGCGGCCGACAACCAGCAGGTGGCGTTCAAGTCGGCGCTCACCTATTCGTTCCTGTGGCGGATGCTGGCCGGCCCATTGACCGGGTCATAAGATCGTCGACGTGTCCGCGACCCAACGCATCGAACTCACCCTGCTGGCGACCGGATTGATCTTCGTGCTGGTTTCGGCGGCGCAGGCGCGCTACCGGTTCATCGGTGACCGCCGGGCCGGCCGGCGGTTCTACTGGGCGACCGCGGCGATCGGCACCGTGTGTTTCGCGATCGGCACGGGCAAGCTCTGGCCCAACGCCGTCTGCGTGGCGGTGATCTTCACCGGCCTGGTCGTCATGTCGGCCTACCTGACGACGCCCTATCTCAAGATCGGTGACCGCATCTACGCGTCGTCGCCGGAAAACCGACAGCCCGACCCCTAAGGAAGCCATGCCAGGGAGCGACTTCCAGACGCTGCTGTACACCACGGCCGGCCCGGTGGCCACCATCACGCTGAACCGTCCGGAGCAGCTCAACACCATCGTGCCGCCCATGCCCGACGAGATCGAGGCGGCCGTCGGGCTGGCGGAGCGCGACCCGCAGATCAAGGTCATCGTGCTGCGCGGCGCCGGCCGCGCCTTCTCGGGTGGCTTCGACTTCGGCGGCGGCTTTCAGCAGTGGGGCGAGGCCATGATGACCGACGGCCGCTGGGACCCCGGCAAGGACTTCGCGATGGTCACCGCCCGTGAGACGGCGCCGACGCAGAAGTTCATGGCGATCTGGCGGGCGTCCAAGCCGGTGATCGCCCAGGTGCATGGCTGGTGCGTCGGCGGGGCCAGCGACTACGCGTTGTGCGCGGACCTGGTCATCGCCAGCGAGGACGCGGTGATCGGCACACCGTACAGCCGGATGTGGGGCGCATACCTGAGCGGGATGTGGCTCTACCGGCTCAGTTTCGCCAAGGTCAAGTGGCATTCGCTGACGGGCCGGCCGCTGACCGGCGTCCAGGCGGCCGAGATCGAGCTGATCAACGAGGCGGTGCCGTTCGAACGCCTGGAGGCCCGGGTCGCCGAGATCGCCGCCGAGCTCGCGCGCATCCCGCTGTCGCAGCTGCGGGCGCAGAAGCTGATCGTCAACCAGGCCTACGAGAACATGGGGTTGGCGTCCACCCAGACGCTGGGCGGCATCCTCGACGGCCTGATGCGCAACACTCCCGACGCGCTCGATTTCATCAACACGGCCGAAACCCAGGGCGTGCGGGCGGCCGTCGAGCGCCGCGACGGCCCGTTCGGCGACTACAGCCAGGCCCCGCCGGAGCTGCGGCCCGACCCCTCACACGTCATCGTGCCTGATCGGGACCAATGCTGAGACAAACTAGGAACCTGGCGGCCGCCGGTCAAAAAGTGTTACCGTTACAGCTATGTCTCGGCTGAACACCGGCTTGCGCGCAGGCGCCGCCTTCCTCGCCCTCGGCATCGCCGCGGCGGTCTTCCCGAAGACCGCCGTCGCCGATTCGACGGAGGACTTCCCGATTCCGCGCAGGATGATCAACACCACGTGCGACGCCGAGCAGATCATGGCGGCAACCCGCGATACCAGCCCGGTGTACTACCAGCGCTACATGATCGACTTCAACAACCACCCGAACGTCCAGCAGGCGACGATCGACAAGGTGCACTGGTTCTACTCACTGTCGCCGGAGGACCGCCGCACCTACTCCGAGAACTTCTACAACAACGACCCGCTGTGGTACGCGTGGCCCAACCACATGAAGCTCTTCTTCAACAACAAGGGCGTCGTCGCGAAGGCCACCGACGTGTGCGCCCAATACCCGCCCGGCGACATGTCGGTGTGGAACTGGGCCTAACGCCTCAAGAATCCGCGCGTCCCTGAGAGGAAGGGGACGCGCGGATTTTTTTGTCCCGCAGGGTCAGCGCGGCTGTACCACTCCGCCCGCCGGACGCTCCTCGACGTTCTTGAGAAGGAATTCGCGCACGGCGGGACGCGGTCCGTACGGTCGCAGCATGGTGCTGGCCGGGCGTGGCCGCACGTGCTGCGGCCACCAGAACCAGCGCCCGAGCAAGGTGGCCAGCGACGGCGTCATGAACGACCGCACGATCAAGGTGTCGAATAGCAGACCCAGCGCGATCGTCGTGCCCACCTGGGCCATCACCAGCAACGGGCTGAACATGAACGTGGCCATGGTGGCGGCGAAGACCAGACCGGCGGAGGTCACCACCGAGCCCGAACCGGCCATCGCGCGGATCGTCCCCGTTCTGAGCCCGGCGTGGATTTCCTCCTTGAACCGAGATATCAGCAACAGGTTGTAGTCCGAACCGACCGCCAGCAGCAGGATGATCGCCATCGCCAGCACCATCCAGTGCAACTTCATGCCCAGGATGTACTGCCAGAGCAGCACGGAGAGTCCGAATGAGGCGCCCAGTGACAGCAACACCGTGCCGACGATCACGAAGGCCGCCACGACGCTTCGGGTGATCACCAGCATGATGATGAAAATCAGTGTGGCTGCGGCAATTCCGGCGATCAGCAGGTCGATGTCGGAGCCGTCGTGCATGTCCTTGTACGTCGCGGCGGTACCGCCGAGGTAGACCTTGGAGCCCTCCCAGGGCGTGCCCTTGATGGCCTCGTGCACGGCCTGTTTGATCGGCTCGATGTGGCTGATACCTTCTGGACTCGCCGGGTCGCCTTCATGGGAGATGATCAACCGGACCGCGTGCCCGTCCGGTGAAATGAAGTTCTTCAAACCCCGCGCGAAATCCGGGCTCTTGAACGCTTCCGGCGGGAGGTAGAACGTGTCGTCATTCTTCGCTTTGTCGAAGGCGTCACCTTGCGCGGTGGCGTTGTCCGCCTGCGCTTTCGCCTGTTCGTTGAGCCCCATCGTGGTCGCGTAGTTCGACATGATGGTGTCGAGGTTGCGCTGCTGACTCTCGATCTGCGGCGGGATGAGCGCCACCAACTCCGGCTGAATCCGGTCCAGCTTGTCCAGATTCGCGCTGAGCTCCACGATGTTCTGGGCCACCTGGTCGATGCCGTCGAGCGCGTTGAAGACCGACCGTAGCGCCCAGCAGACCGGGATGTCGTAGCAGTGCCGCTCCCAGTAGAAAAAGCTGCGGATCGGCCGCAAGAAGTCGTCGAAGTTGGCGATGTCGTCGCGCAACGCCTCGGTGATCTTCACGGTTTCTTTGGTGAGCCTGGTGGTTTCGTGGGTCGTGTTGCTGAGGTCTTGGGTCACCCGCATCTGTTCATGCAGGGTGGCCATGGTCTTCTTCAGCTCGTCGGCCTGCTTGAGCAGGTTCGCCGCCTGCTCGTCCTGATAGTGCTGGGTCTGGATCCGCCCCGCGGCTTGTGCGCTCATCTGAAAACCGAGGGTGCTGTGGTCGAGTGGCGTGCCCAACGGCCGGGTGATGGTCTGCACCCGGCCGATGCCGGGGATGTGGAAGACCGCCTTGGCAACCTTGTCCAGGACTAGGAAGTCGGCCGGGTTGCGCAAGTCGTGATCGGTTTCGATCATCAACAACTCGGGATTGAGCCGAGCCTGGTCGAAGTGCCGGTCCGCGGCGGCATAGCCGACATTGGCCGGGGTGTCCGCCGGCAGGAAGTGGCGGTTGTCGTAGTCCGTCTTGTAGCCGGGCAGGGCGAGCAGGCCAACCAATGCGATCCCGATGGTCACCGCGAGAACCGGGGCGGGCCAGCGGACGACCGCGGTGCCGATGCGACGCCAGCCCTGAGTCGCCAGCTTGCGCTTCGGATCCATGAGCTTGAAGAACGACGCGACGGTCAGCACTGCGGGGCCCAGGGTCAACGCCGCGAGCACCGCTACCAACATGCCGATGGCGCACGGTGCGCCCAATGACTGGAAATACGGCAATCGGCAGAAGCTCAAGCAGTACATCGCGCCGGCGATGGTCAGGCCCGACCCGAGCACGACATGCGCGGTGCTATGGAACATGGTGTAGAAGGCTTGTTCGCGGGTCTCGCCCAGACCGCGGGCCTCGTGGTAGCGGCCGACCACGAAAATCGCGTAGTCCGTTCCGGCGGCGATCGCCATCAACACCAACAAGTTGTTGGCGAACGTGGAGAGTCCGATGATTTCGTAGTTGGCCAGCAAGGCAACGACGCCGCGAGCCGCGGCCAACTCGATGAACACCATCGCCAGCATGATCAGCATGGTGGCCACCGAGCGGTAGACGAACAGCAGCATCACCACGATCACCAAAAAAGTGACAAGGGTGACGAGCGCGACGCCCTTCTCGCCCGCGTGAGACTGGTCGGCGAACAGCGGACCCGCGCCGGTGACGTATGCCTTGATTCCCGGCGGCGCGGGCACCGAGTCCACGATCTTGCGCAGGGCCAGGGCAGACTCGCTGGCCTGCCCGCTGCCCATGTTGCCGGAGAGGTAAACCTGGACGTACGCGGCCTTCTGGTCGTGGCTCTGGGAACCCGCCGCCGTCAGCGGATCACTCCAGAAATCCTGCACGTGCTGAACGTGCTTCTTGTCTTGCTCGACGCGCCTGACGATCTCGTCGTAATAGCGGTGCGCTTCTGCCCCGAGGGGCTTGTCGCCCTCCAGCAAGATCATGGCCGAGTTGTCGGAGTTGAATTCTTTGAACGTCGATCCGACCTTCATCATCGACTGAAAGGAAGCCGCGTCAGTCGGACTCATCGACACCGAGTGGTTTTTGGCGACCGCCTCCAGCTGCGGGGCCGCGGTGTTCGTGACGAACACGATGGCCAACCAGATCAGGACGATCGGCAGGGCGAGCCGGTGGATCATCCGCGGCAGGAACGGCGGGATCAGCGGCTGCGAGATTGGCGGCGCGGCAGATTCAGCCTCACTTGGCTCGCTCATGCGGACTTGTCCAGGCAGTAGACGAAGGGGTTCACGTTTTCGTTGGAATCTGAGCGATTCGGGGCCTTGATGACGTCACCGTGCCCGTCGTGGTTGTTCACGACGAATTGGCAGGCGATCCAGCTGCCGTCTCCCTGCGCGATCAGGTTTGCCGGGATGCCGGGCTTCGTGGAACTCAGCACGATGCTCCACGGCAGGGGCACGTTGAGGGCCTGTTGCGGATGGGAGTTCTCGTCGAGGTAGTTGATGGTTGCGGTGCTGCCCGGTGAGCCCCAGACCTGGAGCGTGATCGTCTTGGCGTTGAACTCATCGAGCACCTCGCCCGACGTGCCGCCACCGAACGAACCCTTGTGAACACCGAAGACGCCGTGCAATCGGTAGACGACGAATCCGGACAGCGCGACGACAGCCGCGATCGTGAGCACCAACCAGGACCGCCCCAACAGCCCCCTCTTCCCGGCGCGCCGCGGAGCGGCATCGTTTCCCTTCCCGCCGGCAGAGCCTTGTCTCTCGAGCGGCTCGGTTCTTGGCTCAGTCGTCGTCATGGGCACCCCAAGTCCTTCCCCCTGATCATGGCTTCTCCGCGATGAGGCCGACGCACGTCGCCGTCAGCAAGCGGGTGAGGGCCGAGGCGAAGTCCAGATTCCATTCGGGCGGAATCACTTCCGGCTCCTCGGCATAGGCATCGTTGAGGCGCTCCGGCGGGTTGGCGACCTGCCACAGCGTGGCCGCCAGCGAGTACGCGGCGAGCAGAATGTCGAGCGACCCCGAGCGGCCGAGTTCGGGCAGCGCGCTCTCGATGGAATCGGCGAGCGAGAGCGTGGCGGCGGTGCTGATGCGCTTGACCTCCACGACCCGCTCGACGTCCACCTCGTGCTCGAGGTGGAGGTGCAGGTTGGCCAGCAGGTCGCAGAACAGCGGGTCCTGGGCGAGGGCGTCGGCCAGTGTCTCGGCGATTTGCGGCGGCGACTTGCGGCCGGGTGCGGCGAGCTTCTCGGACACCGTGTTCGACCAGCGCACCCACCCTTCGGCGGACAGGTGCAGCAGCACTTCCTTGTGCGAGGTGAAGTAACGACGGACGGCGGAGTAGTGAATGCCGGCCCGATTGGCGACGGCGGTCAACGTGACCGACGCGACGCCGGTCTCGAGCGCCAGTGAACGCGCGGCTTCCACGAGTGCCTCCGCACGTTGGCGCTTCTTCTCCTCGGTGCGGGCGCGCTGGAAGGTTAACTGCGCCACCGGCCGAGCGTAACGCACATTGTGTGATTTGCATAACGCACGGGACGTGACTTGTTCCGGGCCACGTGAACCATTTCTCGCAGGTAAAGGTGTAACTAGCTATGCACACCATCGCGCTCATCGGATTCCTCGGCGGACTCATCACCGCGATCTCGCCGTGCATCCTGCCCGTGCTCCCGGTGATCCTGTTGTCCGGCGCGAGCGGTTCACGCGGCATCAGTTCGGCCGCCCGGCCCTACCTGCTGATCGCGGGCCTGGTGTGCAGCTTCTCGCTGGCCACGCTGATCGGCTCGGCGCTGCTGACCGCGCTGCACCTGCCGCAGGACGCCATCAGGTGGGCAGCCCTCGTGGTGCTGGTGCTGATCGGGCTGGGGCTGATCTTCCCGCCGCTACAGCACCTGATCGAGCGGCCGTTCGCGTACCTGCCGCAGCGTCAAATCGGGCCCAACACCGATGGTTTCGGGCTAGGGCTGACGCTGGGCGCGCTGTATGTGCCCTGCGCCGGTCCGGTGCTCGCCGCGATCGTGGTCGCCGGCGGCACGCAGTCCATCGGGGCCGGCGTCTTGCTGTTGACCGGCACCTTCGCCCTGGGCAACGCGGTGCCGCTGCTGGCGTTCGCGCTGGCCGGGCGACGCGTCGCCGAACGGGTCGCCGCGTTCCGTCGCCACCAGCGCGTGATCCAAGTCGCCGGCGGCATCACGATGGTCGTGCTGGCCGTCGCGCTGGTCTTCAACCTGCCGGCGATGCTGCAGCGCGCCATCCCCGACTACACGACGGCGATGCAGAACAAGATCGGCGCCGACGACATCCAGCGCACGCTCAACGCAGGCCCGGCGACACCCCCGCCCGGGACGAGCGGCCTGCAACTCAGCCCGGGCGGGGTCAGCATCAACGGCGCGCTGACCGACTGCATGGAGGGCGCCACGCAGTTGCAGCAGTGCGGCCCGGCACCCGCCATCGCCGGCATCGCCGGGTGGCTCAACACCCCGGACGGCGAGCCGCTGGACCCGGCGGCGGTGCGCGGCAAGGTGGTGCTGATCGACTTCTGGGCGTACTCGTGCATCAACTGCCAGCGCGCCATCCCGCACGTAATCGATTGGTACAACCGGTATCACGACGCCGGGTTCGTCGCCATCGGGGTGCACACCCCCGAGTACGCCTTCGAACGGGTGCCCGCCAACGTGGCCAGCGGCGCCGCCGCGCTGCACATCCCCTACCCCGTCGCGCTGGACAACGGCTACACCACCTGGAACAACTACCAGAACCTCTACTGGCCGGCGGAATACCTGATCGACGCGACCGGCCAGGTGCGACACACGAAGTTCGGCGAGGGCGACTACGACGGCACCGAGAAGCTGATCCGCGAGCTGCTCGTCGGCGCGCATCCCGGCACCCGGCTGCCCGGGCCGACACATTCGCCGGACACCACGCCGCAGACCCGGCTCACGCCCGAGACGTATCTGGGGGTCGACCGAGCCCGAAGCTACGGCGGCACAGGCGAATACAAGGCGGGCACCGCGACGTTCGACTACCCGGCGTCACTGCCGGCCGACAAGTTCGCGCTGCGCGGCCGGTGGAAGCTGGACGACCAGGGCGCCACCGCCGACAGCGATGACACCGGCATCCGGCTGAGCTACACCGCCAAGGACGTCTACGTCGTCGTCGGCGGCACGGGCACCCTGACCGTGTCCCGGGACGGCAAGACGACGACGACGGCGATCGGCGGCCCACCCACGCTGCACCCGATCGTGGCCGACGAGGCCGCGCGCAGCGACCAGCTCGACATGCGGGTCAGCCCTGGGCTGCAAGTGTTTTCGTTCACCTTCGGCTAGCCGGCCGGCTTCTTGGCCAGGCTGCCCAGCATCGCGACGACCACACCGCCGATCACCAGCGCGACGCCCACGAGCAGCGTGAGGTTGAGCCATTGGTGCAGGCCCGCCTCGGCGTGGGAGACCATCACCTCGGCGATGCGCCGGATGTCGTCGGTGGTGCGGTTGAGCGCGTCGCCGACGTGGCGGGCCGCGATCTCGATGCCCGCCCAGCCGGCGGCGCCGACCAGCAGCGCGGAGACCCCGAGGCTGGTGAGTGCCTTACCGCGGCGTCGCGCGGTGGCCAGCAGCAGCACGGCGCAGACGACGCTGAGGGCGGCCGCGCCGACGCTCACCCACGGACCCCACGTGCCGAGCGGGCTCAACCGCCCCGGCCGCAGCGACCCGTGGGCCGAGGGCGCCGATGCCGTCAACGGAACCGTCAGCGTCGCGGGCACTTTCACGTTGTGGCGGCTCAGTATCCGCTGCATCGCGGCGTCCTTGAGCATCGGCGCCACGTCGATCGACCACGACTCGCCTGCGCCGTCGGCGGTGAACAACCAGCGATGCGCCGCCCGGTTCGCCTGGGCGAACAACGCCGGGAAGGCGGGCCCGGCCGTGAACGCGACAGCGGCCAGGTGCACCTCCGCCCCCTCGACCGGCTGGCGTCCGCCGGTGTGCTCCGCGATGAGCGCCATCGCGCGGTTGGCCAGTTCGTCCGCGGCGGCGGACTGCAGCGCGGGGTCGCCGGCGGCCCGCTGGGCCAGCGCGACGTAGCCGCCCTCGCTGACCACGTTCAGCTGCAGCCACACCGCCGGAACGGCCACGGCCAGCGCGACCGTGGTCGCCAGCCACAGCACCGCCCTGAAGACGGCGGCCACGATGCCCACGCCGGGAGATCCTTAAGGCGCGATTCCGCGAACGTAGGCGGCCTGCCCGAGGTGTTGGGCGCAGTCGTCGATGATGCTCACCAACCGGGCGCTGGCCGTCACCGGCGGGTCCCAGTTGGTGTCGACCACCCGCTCCAGCTCGGCTGCGGTCACGCCGGCGACGTATTCGAGCGCGAGCTTGTGCACGGCGTGGTAGTAGCCGGACAGCAGATCCACGGGCGCCTTGACCTTGGCGACCTGCTCGGGGCCGTGCCCGTAGCCGGTGTCGTTGCGCGGCAGGTCAAGCCCGAACCGGTCCACCCACCCGTCGCGCAGCCACACCTGCTCGACCCCGGCCACGTCGGCCAGCTGGATGTCTTGCACCCTCGCGCTGTGCCAGAGCAGCCAGGCGATGCTGTTGGCGCCCGGGGACACCCGGTAGTCGGCGACCGCGTCGGTCAGGCCGTCGGCGACGTCGTCGACGTGTTCGATCAACCGGGTGAACGCGTCGCGGAGCAGTTCTTGGACGGCGGCATCGGGGCTGGAGGTGTTGGCCATACCAGCGACACTAGATCCTGGCACGACCGGCGGGCGCGGTCGTAGATTATTTGCATGACTTACGACCTGATCATCCGCAACGGCACCATCGTCGACGGGCTGGGTGGTGAGCCGTACGTCGGCGACGTCGCGGTTACCGACGGGGTGATCGCGGCCGTCGGTCGGGTCAACGGCGAGCGCGCCGAGCGGGAGATCGACGCCACCGGCCTGCTGGTCACCCCGGGCTTCGTCGACCTGCACACCCACTACGACGGCCAGTCCATCTGGTCGGAACGCCTGACGCCGTCGTCGGCGCACGGCGTGACCACGGTGGTCATGGGCAACTGTGGCGTCGGATTCGCGCCGTGCCGCCAGTCCGACCACGATGTCCTGGTCGACGTGATGGCCGGGGTCGAGGACATTCCCGGCGTCGTCATGACCGACGGCCTGCCCTGGACCTGGGAGACGTTCCCCGAATACCTGGACGCGCTGGACGCCGGCAAGCGGGACATCGACGTCGCCGCGTACCTGCCGCACTCGCCGCTGCGGGTCTACGTGATGGGCCAGCGCGGTGCCGACCGCGAGCCGGCCACCGCCGAGGACCTCGCCCAGATGCGGGCGCTGGCCAAGGAGGCGGTCGAGGTCGGGGCGCTCGGCTTCGCGTCGTCGCGGCTGACGATCCACAAAACCGAAAGCGGTTCGCCCATCCCGAGCTACGACGCCGCGCGGGAGGAGATCGAGGAAATCGCCCGCGGTGTCGTCGACGGCGGCGGCGGCCTTCTTCAGTTCGTGCCGGACATCCCGGCCGGCGGCTACGAGCCCGTACTGCAGACGGTGTTCGACGTGGCCGAGGACGTCGACCTGCCGCTGACCTTCACGCTGGTGGTGGCCAACTCCGGCGACCCGACGTGGGAGGACGCCATCACGATGATCGAGAAGGCGAATTCCCGGGCCGGCGACGGTGACCCCCGGATCACCGCACAGCTGCTGCCGCGCCCGATCGGGCTGATCATCGGGCTGCAGCTGTCCGCCAACCCGTTCGTGCTCTACCCGAGCTACCGCGAAATCGCGCACCTGCCCCTGGCCGAGCGGGTCGCCGAGATGCGCAAGCCGGAGGTGCGCGCGCGCATCCTCGCCGACAAGCCGGGCCAGGGCCACCCGATCCTATACGTGGCCCAGATGTGGGACTGGATCTACCCGCTGGGCGACACCCCCGACTACGAGCCGGACCCGTCGACCTCCATCGGGGCCCGGGCGCGGGCACGAGGCGTGAACCCGATGGAGGAGGCCTACGACCGGCTGCTCGACGACGAGGGCCGCGCCATGCTGCTGGTGGCGACCAGCAACCTGCAGGGCAATTCGCTGGACACCGTGGGCAAGCTGCTGCACCGCGACGACGTGGTGCTCGGGCTCGGCGACGGCGGCGCGCACTACGGGATGATCTGCGACGCCAGCTACTCGACGTACTTCCTGACGCATTGGGCGCGCGACCGCGAGTCGGGCCGGTTCACCGTGCCCCAGGCCGTCCGCGAGCTCACGTCGGTGCCGGCGCGCATCGCCGGGCTGGGCGACCGGGGGCGCATCGGCGTCGGCTACAAGGCCGACCTCAACGTCATCGATCACGCCGCGTTGCGCCTGCACAAGCCGGTCATCACCTACGATCTGCCGGCCGGGGGCCGGCGCCTCGACCAGACCGCCGACGGCTACGTCGCGACGATCGTGGCCGGCGAAGTGATCGCGGAGAACGGCGTGCCCACCGACGCTCGTCCAGGCAAGTTGGTCCGCGGTCGGCAACCGCGCCCGGTACCCGCGCAATAACGCCACCAAAACAGCCAGATCCCGGGTAAGTTGAGCCGGTGACGAGCCCGCATTTTGCGTGGTTGCCGCCAGAAGTCAACTCGGCACGAATCTTCTCGGGTCCCGGAGCCGGGCCGCTGCTTGCTGCCGCGGAAGCCTGGGACGGACTGGCCGAGGACTTGGCATCGTCAGCATCGTCGTTTTCTTCGGTTACGTCAAATCTCGCCAGCGGCTCCTGGCAGGGGCCGTCCTCGGCGGCGATGATGGCTCTCGCCACGCACTACGTCAGCTGGCTGAGCGCGGCGGCGGCCCAGGCCCAGGCGGTGTCCAGCCAGGCCTCGGCGGTGGCGGCGGCGTTCGAGGGCGCGTTGGCGGCCACGGTGCAGCCCGCGGTGGTCGCGGCCAATCGCGCGCTGGCGCAGGCGTTGTCGGCCACCAACTGGCTGGGCCAGAACACCCCCGCGATCGCCGACATCGAGGCCGCCTACGACCAGATGTGGGCGTCCGACGTCGAGGCGATGTACGGCTATCACGCCGACGCGTCGGCGGCCGTGGAGAAACTGGCGCCCTGGCAGCAGGTGTTGCAGAACCTCGGCTTCCACTTCAGCAGCAGCGGCCAGCTCACCTTCGGCCTGCCGGCGGCGCGGGTTCCGCGCACGCTGTAGCGGCCCGGCCCGCGCCTATCCTGAGGGTCATGCGCACCAAGAAGCAGGTGGACGTCGAGCGTCTGGCGGCCGCCCTTCCCGACTACCCGTTCGCCTACCTGGTCACCGTCGACGACGACTACCGCGTCCACACCGTGACGGTCGAGCCGCGGATGCGCGACGCGACGCTGGACGTCGGCCTCATCGGTGGCCGCACCCGCCAGAATTTGGCGCAGCGCCGCGACGTCACCCTGCTGTGGCCCCCGACCGAGCCCGGCGGCTATTCGCTGATCGTCGATGGCACGGCCGAGGTCAGCGACGCGGGCGACGCCGTTCGCCTGGAAGTCGTGCCCGGCCGCGCCCTTCTGCACCGCGAGGCCGACCCCGGCTCCCCGGGCGCGGCCAAGGGCTGCCTGCACGACTGCGTGGTGTTCTCCCGGTGAGCCGCGTCGCCCCGCTGGCCCCGCCGTGGAGCGAGGAGGACGCGGCGGGGATCAACAGCTGGGGTCACCCGGACCGCACCTATGAGCCGCTGCTGCTGGTGCGCTGCCTGCAACGCCACCCGGCGCTGGCCACCCGGCTGCGCAAGCTCGGCGAATCACTCTATGTCGCAGCGCTTTTGCCCGCCCGGACGCGGACGATCGCGATCCTGCGCAGCTGCGCGCTCCTCGGTTGCCGATACGAGTGGGGCGGGCAGGCGGCGTTCTGGGGTCCGATCGCGGGTGTCAGCGACGACGAGTGCGACGCGCTGGTGACCGCCGGCCCCGACGACCCGCGGTGGGCGCCCGACGAGCGGACCCTGATCGAGGCGGTCGACGAGCTGGAGCGCACCGGTTCCTG
>NZ_LZIX01000227.1:0-625 GCF_001666955.1 Mycobacterium sp. E735
CCGGTCGCCGAACGCACCGAGGGACCCACTCCCGAGGAAGTCGTTGCCTTGATGGGCTCCATGTGGGGAACGGGGGAGTTGCAACATGTGATGAATCCGGACATGCCGTGGAACGAGGAGATCCGAGCAACGTGGGCACGACTGGAACGCCTTGCGGCGAGCCCGGGAACCGTCGCGCAGATGTTTCCACTGCTGATCGAATTGGATGTGCGGGCGGTCCTACCGACAATCCGCGTGCCGACCCTGGTCGTTCAGCACGCAGACAATGCGTTGCTTGCGTCGGCCTCGGGCGAGTACATAGCGGATCACATACCGGGGGCAAAGTACGTTGAGCTTCCAGGCCGCAACATGCACCACTGGGTCGAGCCTTGGCGCGCGTCCTTTCAGGAGGTGGCGAAATTCCTGACCGGTCACCAAGCCGATGTCGCTGATGATCGTGTGCTTGCCACGGTGCTCTTCACCGACATCGTGGACTCGACGCGCCGCGCTGCGGAGATGGGTGACCGTGACTGGCACGCGCTGCTTGATGCGCATGATGCCGTCGTGCGGTCGCAACTGGCCCGGTTTCGCGGCCGCGAGGTGAACACATCCGGCGACGGGTTTCTGGCGATGTTCGACGGCCCGC
>NZ_LZIX01000228.1:0-47085 GCF_001666955.1 Mycobacterium sp. E735
CGCGGAGCTCGGGTGGCGTCAGCGCCGGATTCATCAGCGCGGCCGCGGCGCCGATGCGGGCCGCCCCGAGCACGGCCGCGATCGAGAGCAGGCTTCCGCCGTCGACCACGGCGACGCGTTGGCCGGCCACCACACCGCGGTCGGCCAGGCCGGCGGCGCAGCGGCGCACGGTCGCGGCCAGCTCGCCGTAACCGATCGCGGCCCCATCGATGATGAGCGCCACGCGAGCGGGGTCAGCCGCCTCGGCGGCCTCGAGCATTGTTCCGATATTCATGCGCGCGGCTCAGTACAGGGGTGACCACGCGGAGGTGCGCAGCAGGCGGCTGGTCCACTGGTCTCGCAGGTCGAGGGCGTCGTGCAGCCAGGTGCCCGGCGCCCGGTGTTCGGCGGGAATGCGGGTCTGCAGCAGCGCCAGAAGCCGTTCGGGCCGCTCGATGCGCTGCATCAGGACGACCTCGCGATGCAAGTGGCTGCCCAGTGCGAGCTGAAAAGCCGCCTGGATCAACAGCATTGACGACGGCCGGTCCAGGCTTTGGGCGTACACGTCACCGCTGCGCTCGATGTATTCCTCGAACTTGCCCGGGAAGGGCCACATGGTGTCTTCCATGTAGAGGCTGAGTTCGTGCTCCTGACCGTCGACCGGCACCTCCCCCAGTGGCAGCTCCCGCAGCGGCGACCACGGCAGTGGTGCCATCAGCTTGGCCTCGACGTCGTAGCGCAGTTCGTCCAGCTCGCGCATCCAGCCCCGCAGATCGCCCTGTTGCACCCGCAGCGCCAGGCGCTCCCACGCGGCGCCGTCGCGGACCGCGGTGACGGTCACGACGGTGTAGGACGGGCCGCTGCCCTGGGCGTGGTCGGCGTACCAGAGCAACCGGGCGTCATCGCCGGCGGCGAGCATGGGCAGCCAGCCCCGCCGGAAGGCGGCCTCGAAGTCGTCTTCGCAGCGGCCGCGGACCTTGTGCACCTCGTGCATGAACAGCATGCCGAGACCTCCCACCGGGCGCGCTCGGCCGTGAGCGCCCCGTCCAACGGACGCTAACGCCGTGGAGTTGTCGTGTCCATGGGCGGTTTTGCGGCACCCTGGACAGCCGGGGGGCGAACTGGTTTGCTCGACTCAGTAACTACCTCACCGGGCAGGAGTCGCCGATGGCCCGTCTCACCGTGCCGGATGGCCCGGGCGGCGAAGCCGCGATGATCTGGACGCTGCGGCCGCAACTCGGCGACATGGTGGAGCGGATGATCCGGGGCGCCTATCAGCAGAGCGTGTTGCCCGCCGACGAGCGCGAGCTGGCCAGGATGCGGATCGCGCAGATCAACGACTGCGTCGCCTGCTCCGGATTCCGGGCGCAGTCGGTGCTGGACGCCGGCGTCGCAGCGGAGCTCTACGACAACGTCGCCGCGTACGCGAGCTACCCCGGCTACACGCCGCGCCAGCGGCTCGCGATCGAATTCGCCGAGCGCTTCGCCACAGACCACGCCTCCCTGGACGACGGCTTCTTCGAGCGGCTGCGGGAGTCCTTCTCCGACGCCGAGATCCTCGACCTGACCCTCTGCGTCGCGGTGTTTCTCGGCCTGGGCCGGTCGTTGACCGTGTTGGGTGTCGATCAGTCCTGCGCAATCGATCTCTAGTGAGGAACACCGGATGGACCTGGCCACGGTCGACGAACTGCTGACGACGACGCGGTCGGTGCGCAAGCGCCTCGACCTCGACCGCCCGGTCGGCCGCGACGTGATCCTCGAATGCATCCGGCTCGCGATGCAGGCGCCCACCGCGAGCAACACGCAGGACTGGCGGTGGCTGGTGATCACCGATGCCGACAAGCGCGCCGCGATCGCCGAGATCTACCGCAGCGTCGGTGCCGAGTATCTGGCGCACGCCGCCAAGGAGGCGTCGGACCCCCAGACCCGGCGGGTGTACGCCAGCGCGTTCGCCCTGACCGACACGCTGGGCAAGGTTCCCGTGCATGTGATCCCCTGCCTGGCCAACCGCATCGACAACTCCAACCTGCTGGTCGCCGCGTCGGCCTGGGCGTCGATCATCCCGGCGGGCTGGAGCTTCCTGCTCGCCCTGCGGTCCCGGGGGCTGGGCTCGGTGTGGACGACGATGCACCTGGCCAAGGAGCGGGAGGTCGCCGAGCTGCTCGGCATCCCCGACACGGTCACCCAGGCCGCGTTGTTCCCGGTGGCCTACACCATCGGCACCGACTTCCGGCCCGCCGCGCGCCCGCCCGCCGAGACCGTCACGTTCTGGGACGGCTGGGGCTGATGCAGTCCTACACCGTGCGGTTTCACGTCGACGCGCCACCGGCGAAGGTGTGGCGGGTGCTGCATCCGCCCGCCCCGCCCGACGCGCCGCGGCCGCGCGTCCTCGAGTGGCCCGGCGGCAGCATGGAGATCCTCAACGAGGGCAACGAGGCCGGCGAGGGCCTGGTCCGCACCTGCGTCTACGAGGTGCCCAAGTACCTGCTGTCGGGCGGCCGGGCACGGTCGTGGGAAACCGTCACGGAGGCCGAGAAGAACAAGCTGTCGCGGTACGTTGCCGTCGGCGCGCCGCTCTGGTCCCGGGCCGAGGGCTACCACCGGCTCGACGAGCAGCCGGACGGGACCACCGTGCTGACCTTCCACGAGACCTACCACGCCTACAACCCGGTGCTGCGGTTCCTTCTCGAACGGCCCGTGCACGCGCGGATTTCTCGCGACAACCTCAAGACGTACGAGCATGCGCTCGGCTATGCCGGCCGCGTTCGGCGCCTGACTTAAAGGTTCCGACCAGGGCTAACGTGCCCGACGGGAGCGACCGGCGTATGCCGCATTGTGTGATTTACGGTGCCCGCCCCGGTACGCTGGCGTGCTATGGGGTTTGAGGCTGGTGTTCCTACCGCGGCACGGTTGGCCGTCGCGGGACTGATGATCGCGGGTTGGACCGCCTCGGCGGGGTTCGCGGGGGCCGACCCGGACCAGACGCCTGCGCCGTCACCGTCGCCGGCAGCCTCGCAGGGGCCCCCACCGGGCCCGCCTCCATCATCTGCCTCGCCGGCGCCCGCGCCGGCCGCCTCGTCGGCGCCCTCACCCGCGGCCTCCCCCGGAGCCTCACCCGCCGCCACACCGGCACCGGGACCGAAGACGACGATCGATAAGGACGGCATCTACAACGTCGGCTCCGACATCGCCCCCGGCATCTACAGCTCGGGCGGCCCCGTCAACAACGGCACCTGCTACTGGAAGCGGACGGGCAACCCCGACGGCAACATCATCGACAACGCGATGAGCAAGAAGCCACAGGTGGTGCAGATCGACCCGACCGACAAGGCGTTCAAGACCTCGGGTTGTCAACCCTGGCAGCTGACCCCGGACGCCGCCCTGCCCCCCACCGCAGCGCCCGGCAGCGTGCAGGGCACGCTCGGGATCCTCAACGGGTTGCTCGGCGGTCAGGGGGGGCAGCAGCCTCCCCATTCCTGACGAGCGCTGACGCGATTTCGCCCGGTTTCGTTACGGTGGCGCCGTGGCCAATGCGCAACAGATCGTCGTCGTCGGTGCGGGAGTAAGCGGGCTGACGTCGGCCGTGTGCCTGGCCGAGGCCGGCTGGCCGGTGCGAGTCTGGACGGCCGCCCCGCCGCAGCAGACGACGTCGAAAGTGGCGGGCGCGGTGTGGCTGCCGCCGCGGCCCGCGGAGCGGGCCGGCGACACCCTGGCGTGGACCGCGCACTCGCTGCGGGTGTTCAGCGAACTCGCCGACGATCCCGGCTCCGGCGTCCAACTGGCCCCGGCGATGGCCGTCGGTGAATTGACGGCCACGGAGGCGATGTCGTCCGCGGCGGCGCTGATCCCCGACCTGCGGCCGGCCGATCCGGCCGACCTCCCGGACGGCTTCGGCAACGGCTTTCGAGCCACGCTGCCGATGATCGACATGCCGCACTATCTCGACTACCTGACCCGGCGACTGGCCGCGGCCGGCTGCGACATCGAGGTGCATCCGGTGCGGTCGCTGGCCGAGGCCGCCGACGCCGCGCCGATCGTGGTCAACTGCACCGGCCTCGCCGCGGGACGACTGAGCGGTGACGACAGCGTGCGCCCACTGTTCGGCCAGCACGTGGTGCTCACCAATCCCGGTCTGCGCCAACTGTTTCTGGAGTTCGACGGCGGCCCGGAATGGACCTGCTATTTCCCCCATCCTCAGCGGGTGGTGTGCGGCGGCATCAGCGTCGCCGGGCGCTGGGACACCGCCGCGGATCCCGATGTGACCGAGCGAATCCTGCAGCGCTGCAGGCAGATCGAGCCCCGCCTGGCCGAAGCACAGGTGATAGAGATCATCACCGCGCTGCGCCCCGACCGTCCCACGGTGCGGGTGGAGGGCGAGCCGCTGGATGGTGTCCACGGCGAGGCTTGGTGCATCCACAACTACGGCCACGGCGGCAACGGCGTGACCTTGTCGTGGGGTTGCGCGCGCGACGTGGTCCGGCTGGCCGGCCAGGCGGCGCAGTGAGCATCGACTACGCGCTGGACGCGCACATCGCCACCATCACGATCAACCGCCCCGAGACGCGCAACTCGCTGGACATGGCGCATTTCCGCGACCTGGCCCACGCGTGGGAGGCGTTCCGCGACGACGCCGACGCGTGGGTGGCGGTGATTACCGGGGTGGGGCAAGACTTTTGCACGGGCGCGGACCTGAAAAAGTTCATTCCCGAACTCACGGGCGAACTACCGCAGCCGGAAGGGTGGAACAAGGAAGACGCCATTCACGCCGTCCTGCACCGGTTTCCCGTCTACAAGCCGATCGTCGCCGCGATCAATGGCACCTGCGTCGCGGGCGGCTTCGAGATGCTGAGCTCCACCGACATCCGGATCGCAGTACCCGCCGCGCGATTCGCGGTGATGGAGCCCAAGCGTGGCCTCTTCGCCGGCGGCGGTAGCACCGTGCGACTGCCGCGGCAAATGCCCTACCCGTTGGCGATGGAACTGCTGCTGACCGCCGACATGGTGGACGCGGACCGCGCCCTGGCGATGGGGCTGATCAATCGGGTGGTGCCGCCGGAGCGGCTGATGGACACCGCGTACGACTACGCCGAGCGCATCGCGGCGAACGCACCGCTGGCGGTGTACGCGACGAAGCAGTCCGCCGTCGAGGGGTTGGCGCTCGACCTCGAGTCGGCGTATGACAACGAAACCCGGCACAGCGACCGCATTTTCGAGACGCAGGACGCCAAGGAGGGGCCGCGCGCCTTCGCCGAAAAACGACCACCGCGCTGGCAGGGCCGCTGAGCCCTCAGGCCCGGGTGCGGCGGCCCACGTCGCGAATCACCAGCGACAGCAGCCAGCTCACGATGGACAACACGATCGCCGCCCAGATCGCCGTCCACCAGAAGTGATCGATCTGCAGACCCCAGTGCGTGGTGTGCTCGGTGATGCGGGCGGTGAGCCACAACATCAGCGCGTTGACGACGATGTGGAACAACCCAAGGGTGAGGATGTAGAGCGGGATGGACAGAATCTGGACGATCGGCTTGATGAACGCGTTGACCAAACCGAAGATGACGGCGACGACGAAGATGATGCCGACCCGCTGAAGCTTCGTGTCACCGCCGACGAACGTGATCCCGTGCACGAATTTCGTCACCAGCCACAAGGCGAAACCGGTCAGTGCGGCGCGAAGCAGAAAGGGGCCCATGCCCACGATCCTCTCACCACCGGTGCGAGAACGGCAGCCGTTCAGCTCACCGCCGCGCTAAGCGTCACCGCGCTGCGACGCCAAGTGCTTCACCATCTGGCAGAGGTTGACGACGGCGGCGCTCAACTTGGCAATGGTGGCGTCCCGATCCGCCACACAGGACTCCCAGTCGGGAAACTCCTGCGGGGGTCTCTGGTTGTCCGCATTGAGATGGATTTTCTCCTCGATCTGGTCGCAGACGTCCGCAAGGGTCAATTGTCCCGGCGCGCTGATGTCGGAGAACCACTTGTCAGCCATGCAGAACCTCGTCTCGACGCAAATTTCCGTATCGTCCGAGGCTATCGGGTCGCTTGACACGACGTTTGTGCGGGAGGCCGGCGACAACGCGGTACATCCGCGACCATCATTGAGCCAACGGTCGCTGGTTGCCAGTCGCCAACCAGCAGAACCTAATTCAGGTTGTAGAAGCGCTGCGCGTTCAGCCCACCAATTTTTTCGCGCGCCTCGTCGCTGATGTCCGGGCGGGTCCGCAGGTGCTTGGTGCTTTCCGGCCATTCGCCGTCCCAGTGCGGGTAGTCGCTGGCGAACATGATGAAGTCGGCGCCTAGCACGTCGATCACCCCGGGCAGGATGGGCTCCTCCGGCTCGCACGTCACCCAGATATTGCCCGCGGCCAGATATTCGTGCGGATCGCGGCGCCAGCCGCGTTCGACCCAGTCGCCTCGCTTCTCGTAGTGCTCGTGCAGGCGATCCATGAAGAACGGGACCCACCCCGCGCCGGCCTCGAGGAAGGCGACGCGCAACTGCGGGTGGCGCTCGAAGACACCGCCGGACACCAACGCCGTCATCGCCGTCATCTGGTCGAACGGAAAACTGATGCAATGCACCTGAATGTAATTGGTGAACCGGTCCACGCCGATCTTCGGCAGGTGAATGCCCGGGGCGCCGTGGATGCCCAACGGCATCTCCAGATCCACCGCCGCGGCGTAGAAGGGGTCGAGGTCGGGGTGGTCGAGGTTTCGCGTCTTGAGCGCCGGCGGCACCAGGGTCGCCACCAGCCCAAGGTCTTTCGCTTCGGTCATGACGTCGATCGCCGCCTGGCCATGCTCGATCGGGGTCACGGCGACGCCCCGCAACCGTCCACCCGACGGTGCGCAGTAATCCGCGATCCACTGGTTGTAGAGCCGGGCGAACCCGGCGGCGAACTCGGGATCCTCGAGGGTGGGCGCGCACAGGCCGAGGCTCGGGTACAGCACCATCGTGTCGATGTGGTCGCGGTCGGCGTCGCCCAGCACGCCCTCGGTGGATCGACAGTTGATGTCGGGCGCATCGCTGATGCCGTGCTCCGGCGGACACCCCGCACCCGGGCCCCGGTCCTCCGGGTAGTTGCGGCCTTCGAACGTCAACCGCATCCGCCCGTCGGTGCTGGGCTTGACGTACTGCGGCCAGCGTTTGATCGCTTCGATCGCCAGCGAGGGATTCTCGGCGACGTGTCCGTCGGCGTCGATGATGCGCATGTATCCGGAACTTACTCTCGCGGATTGCATGTGGAAACGGCTCTGCGACCGCGTGGTGAACTATTCGGATCTCATTCCGCTGCTACCGCCGTGCCCCTACGAGCACGTCGGCGCCGCGATCTACATCAACAGCGGCGGTCCCGGCGCACTATGGCGCCACAGCCTCTACGCCTATCGGCAAGGGCTGCGGAGGTTGGTGGGATGAGCGCGGTGTGAAACCCGCCGTCGTGGCACGCGGGCAGAAAGACTCGCCATCGCGCGCCCGGTAGGCCACGATGCTCAACGTGACAACACAAAGTCCTCGAAACAAGCTGACCGCCGATCAGCGGAACTCGTTCGTCGCGGCGTTGCTGGGCTGGACGATGGACGCCTTCGACTACTTCATCGTCGTGCTCGTCTACGCCGACATCGCCAAGACCTTTCACCACAGCAAGGCAGAGGTCGCCTTCGTCACCACCGCCACCCTGATCATGCGTCCCGTCGGCGCGCTGCTGTTCGGGTTGTGGGCCGACCGTGTCGGGCGCCGGCTCCCGCTGATGGTGGACGTGATGTTCTACTCCGTGGTGGGCTTCCTGTGCGCGTTCGCACCCAACTTCACCGTGCTGGTGATCCTGCGGCTGCTCTATGGCATCGGCATGGGCGGTGAGTGGGGCCTGGGCGCCGCGCTGGCGATGGAAAAGGTTCCCGTCGAGCGACGAGGCTTCTTTTCCGGGTTGCTCCAGGAGGGCTACGCGTTCGGCTACCTGCTGGCGAGCGTCGCCTCGCTGGTGGTGATGAACTGGCTCGGGTTGTCGTGGCGGTGGCTGTTCGCGCTGAGTATCGTCCCCGCTCTGGTCAGCCTGATCATCCGTTACCGCGTGGAGGAGTCCGAGGTCTGGGAAGCCGCGCAGGATCAGATGAAACTGACCAGCACCAGGATCCGCGACGTGCTGCGCGACGGGGCGATCATCCGCCGATTCTTCTACCTGGTGCTGCTGATGACGGCATTCAACTGGATGAGCCACGGCACCCAGGACGTCTACCCGACCTTCCTGACCTCGACCGCCAACCACGGCGCCGGCCTGTCCAGCGCTACCGTCAAATTGATCGTGATCGTCTACAACATCGGCGCCATCATCGGCGGGCTTGTCTTCGGCACGCTGTCACAGCGGTTCAGCCGCCGCTACACCATCATCTTCTGCGCGATGCTCGGCCTGCCGATCGTGCCGCTGTTCGCCTACTCGCGCACGGCGGCGATGCTGTGCCTCGGTTCATTCCTGATGCAGCTATTCGTGCAGGGCGCGTGGGGCGTAATCCCCGCCCACCTGACCGAGATGTCGCCGGACGCGATCCGCGGCCTGTACCCCGGCGTCACCTACCAGTTGGGAAACCTGTTGGCGGCGTTCAACCTACCCATTCAAGAGCGCCTTGCCGAGTCGCACGGGTATCCCTTCGCCCTGGCGGCGACGATCGTGCCGGTGCTGATCGCGGTCGCGTTCCTGACGCTGATCGGCAAGGACGCCACGGGCATCCGCTTCGGCACCGCCGAAAGCGCGTTTCTGCCAACCGAAATGACGTGATCGGGCGTCGCTCCTAGTCGGCCGCGCTGAGCAGTCGCAGCAGCAGGTGCATCGCCACGGTCGTCGAGCGCTCCCGGATGTCGGAGCGGTTGCCGGGCAGCCGCAGGGTTCGGGTGTCCTTGCGGCCGTCGATGAGGGTCACGTTGAAACAGACCGTCCCGACGGGTTTTTCGGGTGTGCCACCGCCGGGGCCTGCGATGCCGGTGATCGCGACGGCGGTGTCCGCGCCGAAGCGGCGGATGGCGCCGGCCGCCATCGCCTCGGCCACCGGCTCGGACACCGCTCCGTGCGCCTCGATCAGCGCCGGGTCAACGCCGAGCAGCTCCGCCTTCGCCTCGTTCGAGTAGGACACCACCCCGCCGGCGACGTAGTCCGACGATCCGGGGCGGTCGGTCAGCCGCGCGGCCAGCAGCCCCGCCGTGCAGGATTCGGCCGTTGCGATCCGGCGGCCGGCCAGCGCCCGGGCCACCAGGTCGTCGACCGTGGAGCCGTCCTCGGAGAAGAGCTGCTGAGAGTGCTTGTCGCGCACCAGCTGCATCAGTTTCGCGTAGCTGGCTGCGGCGTCCGGCTCGTAGCGCGTCACCATCTCGACCTCGCCCCGCCGTAGGCAGGTGGTGATCTCGAGCGACTCGAAGCCCGGCACCGACGTCTCGGCGTCGCGCAACGTCTCGGCCAGACCCGATTCGGGCAGCCCGAACATTCGCACGGTTTCCTGCCGATAGAGCGTTCGGCCGGCGATCGCCTGCTGCGCCGCGGGCGTCTCGATGGCCCGGCTCCACATCGGCTGCAGCTCGCGCGGCGGGCCCGGAAGGACGATGACCGTCGGCTTGCCGGGGACGACCACACCGGGCGCGGTGCCCACCGGGTCGAGCACCTGCGCTCCGGCGGGAATCATCGCCTGCTTGCGGTTGGCGGCGCGCACCGCGTCGAAGTCGACGCCCTCGAAGCGGGCCATCAGCTTCTTGAGGATGTTCGCGATCTTGTTCTCGGTCTCGTCGTCCAGCACCAAGTCGCGGCCGCAGAAGCGCGCCACCACCTCGACCGTCATGTCGTCGGCCGTCGGGCCCAGGCCGCCGCTGGTGACGATCAGGTCCATGCCTTGTTCCGCCATGAAGCGCAGCTGCGCCTCGATGTCTTTGGCGCGGTCGCCGCAGATCGTGATGTGCGCCAGCTCGACGCCCAGCTCCAGGAGGCGATCCGCGATCCAGGGACCGTTCGCATCTTGGACGCGTCCGGTGAGGACTTCGGTTCCGGTGACGACGATGCCTGCGCGTGCGCTCACCGGCATGAGCCTACTGGCAGCGCGAGAAGGCATAGCCGAGCGAGGCGTTCTGGGTTAGCCGCCTTCGAGGTAACGCTCGACGGTGGCGACCTTCTGCGTGATCGCGTCGCTGACCCCGGCCCGCCAGTCCGCCTTGATCACCGTGCTGACCCGGGGCGCGCGGGCGGCGACCGCCTCCACGGCGCGCTGTACGACCCCCATCACCTCTTCCCAGGTTTCGCCCTCGATGACGGTGAACATCGAATCCGTCCGGTTGGGCAGGCCGGATTCGCGGACCACCCCAACCGCTTCGGCGACGATCTCGCCGACGCCCTCGCCCACCCCCATCGGGGTGACGGAGAACGCCACGAGCACAGACATCCAACGAGCCTACCCAAGCTCTTCCGGCCCGGCCTGGCAGCATCAAGGCCCATGCGGGTCCTGGTGCAGCGGGTGACGTCGGCGACGGTGGCGGTCGACGGTGCAGTGGTGGGCGCCATTCGGCCGGCCGGTCAGGGCTTGTTGGCCTTCGTGGGCGTCACCCACGGCGATGATCTCGACAGGGCGCGCCGGCTCGCTGAAAAGCTCTGGTATTTGCGGATTCTCGACGACGAACGATCGGCGGCCGACGTTGGCGCGCCCATACTGGTGGTCAGCCAGTTCACCCTCTACGCCGACACCGCCAAGGGCCGACGGCCGTCGTGGAACGCGGCCGCGCCGGGCGGAGCAGCCGAGCCGCTGGTCGCGGCGTTCGCCGACGCGCTGCGGCGGCTGGGCGCCGAGGTCCAGACCGGGGTGTTCGGTGCGAGCATGCAGGTCGAACTGGTCAATGACGGTCCCGTCACGGTGCTCCTCGAACTCTGAACCGACGGGTACGTTGGATACGTCTCTTGCCGGGGCCGATTGTTGATGGGAGGGGCGATCATGAGCCCGACGCCTGAGTTTGGGTCGCTCCGTTCCGACGACGACAACTGGGACATCGTCAGCAGCGTGGGTTACACCGCCCTGCTGGTGGCCGGATGGCGCGCGCTCCACGCGCTGAGCCCGCGACCACTCGTCCGGGATGACTACGCCAAGGTTTTCATCGAAGCGTCGCGAGACCCCTACTTGGCGGCCAAGCTCGCAAACCCGGGGACCTCCGAAGACGAGCTGGCCTTTCCTCGCCTCTACGGCGTGCAGACGCGGTTCTTCGACGACTTCTTCGTCGAGGCCGGCGCCGCGGGCATCCGCCAGGCGGTGATCGTCGCCGCCGGTCTGGACTCCCGCGCGTATCGGCTCGAATGGGTCCAGGGCACAAGGATTTTCGAGGTCGATCTACCGAAGGTGCTGGAGTTCAAGGCCCACGTGCTCGCCCAGCACGGCGCCAAACCCAAGGCCCCCCGGGTCGAGGTCGCGGCCGACCTGCGCGCCGACTGGTCCAGAGCCCTGGAGGACGCGGGCTTCGACGTGGAGCGGCCCAGCGCCTGGTCGGTGGAGGGCGTGCTGCCCTACCTGACCGACGAGGCCCAGAACACGCTTTTCACCCGGATCAGCGGACTCAGCGCGCCCGGCAGCCGAATCGCCATCGGGGCGTTGGGTTCCCGCCTCGACCATGACCAACTCGAGGCCCTGGAGACGGCCCATCCCGGCGTCAACATGTCCGGCGACGTCGACTTTTCCGCCCTGACCTACGAGCCCCAGACGGACCCCGCGGAACGGCTGGCCGCCCACGGTTGGTCGGTCGATCCCGTCCGCAGCACGCTCGACTTGCAGGCCGGCTACGGAATGACCCCGCCGGACGTCGACGTCAAGATCGACAGTTTCATGCGGTCCCAATACATAACGGCCACCCGGTAGCGGGCTACGGCGTAAGCAGGATCTTCACGTCGTCGCCCGACCGAGACGCCGCCGTGGCGTAGCCCTTCGCTGCCTCGTCCAGCGGCAGCGTCGTCGTGAAGATGCCGTCGACATCCAGCCGCCCGGACTGCAGCAGCGGGATCAATTCCGGCCAGGTGCGCTGCACGGGCGCGGTCGTCATCCGCAGGGTGATGCTGCGGATCAGGCAGCCCAGGGCGTTGAGCGGGAACGGATTCATGTCGTGCACGCCGACAACCGAGACGGTACCGCCCGCTCGCACCGCATTGAGAGCGTCCGTCAGGGAGGCGTCCGTGGCGACGGCATCGATCACCGCGTCCGCGCCGCGGCCACCGGTGGCGTCGAGGATGGCCCCGACCGCGGGGGCCTTCAGGGGTGTCGCCCCCCACTTGGCGGCGCGGTCCAGCCGCCCGTCCACCTGATCGACCGCGAAAACTGTTGCGGCGCCTTGGAACAGCGCGCTGCGCAGCGAGCACAGTCCGACAGCGCCCAAGCCGATGACCGCCACGGTGCCGCCGAACGGGATGTCGGCGCGTTGCGCCGCCGCCCAGCCGGTGGCGAGGTTGTCGGTGAGCAGCAGCGCCTGTTCGGTGCTGATCGATTCCGGCATCTTCAGCAGCTGGAAGTCGGCGGCGGGCACGGCCAGCAGATCGGCCTGCGCGCCACCGAGCAAGCCGCCGCCGAATATCTGGAACCCGTTGTGGCACAAGACCGGATCGCGGGTGGCGCAGCCTGCGCAGGCGCCGCACCCGGTCACCGACGACACCATGACGAGGTCGCCCACCTTGACGGTGCGCACCTGCGGGCCCGCCTCCACCACGGTGCCGATCGCTTCATGTCCCAGCGCAATCGGCTCGGGCATCGGGAAATCGGCCTCGTAGAAGTGCAGGTCGGAACCGCAGATGCCGGCAGCGGTGACCTGGACGATCGCTCCGTCGGGGCCGGGAAGGGCGGGATCTGGCCGGTTTTCCACCCGGATGGCGCGGGGCCCGTCGACGACTACCGTGCGCATGCTGGCGTGCTCACTTCCCTTGCCGTACCACGAATTGGGACCAATCGGGCTCGCGGACCGCCGCCCAGTACTCGTTGAGGCGCCACGGACTGACGGTGTGGATCTCCCCGTCGGCGTTCTTGAAGTAGGAGTGTTTGACCGCGGGGTGCGTCCACACCATCTTCTTGATCTGGGTCTGCGTCCGCTCATGCCACGCGGCGGCGGCGTCGGGCTTCGGCTCCAGCGAGTGCACGTCCCCTTCGGCCAGCCGCGCCAGGCACTGGTCGATGTAGCGCATCTGCAGTTCGGACTGGAAGATCAGGCTGCCACCGTGGGCGAGGTGGGTCCCGGGCCCGTAGATGATGAACAAGTTGGGGAACTTCGGGACTGTGATGCCGAGGTAGGCGTACGGACGGCTCCCCCACATCTCGCGCAGGTCGACCCCGTCGCGGCCGGTGATCTTCAGCGGCCACAACACGTCGGTGTGCCGGAATCCCGTGGCGTACACGATGATGTCGGCCTCGTGCGTCTCGCCGTCTTGGGTGACGATGCCGTGTGGGGTGATCCGCCGGATGGGCGTGCGCACCAGGTCGACGTTGTCGCGTCGCAACGTCTGCAGCCAGCTGCCGTTGTCCTGCAGGGTCCGTTTGCCGCAGGCGGGATAGTCCGGCATCACCTTGCCCAGCAGTTCGTCCCCTTCACCGACCTGGCTGGTGATCCACTGGGAGAACATCATCTGGGCGGCGGCGTTGATGTCGCTGACGGCGTGGTCCTGGTCGGCGTAGTTCGGGTCGCTTTCCGCGGCGTCCAGGCCCTTGTCGGACCCGGGCCAGAGCACCAGAAACCGGTACCACCGTCCATAGAACGGCAGGTGGCGCATGGCCCAGCGCATGCCCTCGCCGACCTCGTCGTGGTACATCGGGTTGGGGAACATCCACTGCGCGGTCCGCTGGAACACGGTGAGGTGCTCGACCTCCGGGGCGATGCTGGGGGCGATCTGGAAGCCGCTGGCGCCGGCGCCGATCAGCGCGACCCGCTTGCCGTGCAGGTCGACCGAGTGGTCCCAGGCGGCGGAGTGAAATGACGGCCCCGCGAAGCTGTCGGCGCCGTCGAAGTGGGGGATGTTCGGCCGGTTCAGCTGGCCGACCGCGGTGATCAGGGCTCGCGCGCGCACGGTGCTCGTCTGGCCCTCGGCGCCGCGCAGCCGGATGCTCCAGGTGGCGTCGTCGTCGACCCACTCGGCGGCCAGCACCTCGGTGTTCCACAGCACGTGCTCGGCCAGGTCGTGCTTCGCCATGACCTTCGTGAAGTAGTCCTGCAGTTCGTGTTGTTCGGCGAAGAAATGCGTCCAGTCGTTATTGGGTTCGAAGCTGTAGCAATAGAAGTGGTTCGCGACGTCGACGCGCGCACCGGGATAGCTGTTCTCCCACCATGTTCCGCCCGGTCCGGCGTTCTTCTCCACGATGGTGAACGGAATGTTTGCCTGCTTGAGCCGGATTCCGGCCAGGATGCCCGATTCGCCGCAGCCGACGACGAGGACCGGCATGTCCGCCGCGCCGTCGGCCGGCAGGGCATGGGGGCGGCGGGGATCGACGCCGTCGAGGTCCATCTCTTCCAGGATCAGCGGCAGGTAATCGTCGGGCACGTGCTCGCAGGCCGCCCAGTCCATCATCTCCCGAATGAGGTCGAGGCTCAGGGGCTTTGGCTCTGGGCAACCGCGGTCCCGATAGTCGATGATCGCCGGCAGGGCCGCCGCGCGGGCCCGCGCCTTGTCCTCCTCGGACATGAACCCCTGAATCTCGTTGAGGAAGACGCCCATCTGTTTGAAGTCGCGGATGAACCGCGGGTCACCGGTGATGTGCACCAGCGAAAGCAACAGCGTCGGGATGCTGACGTCCGCGAGGGCGGCCTCGATCTCCGCCGTGGACGTGGTGAAGGGATCGCCGGCATAGGCGCTGCGCATCGAGCCGATCCTCTCGGAGACGGGGGTAACCCAATTACGCGACGTGCGGTGTCGTAATTGGCAGCACTACGCTACCCGCTGGCCACGGAGCGGATCAATAGTCCGATCGCTACGGCGGGTCGACGTCCTCGTCCCCGTCCGACATCAGCTTTTCGGGGTGGTGGAAGGTAGGAGTGGCCGAGAATGCGGGAAACGACATCGCTCAGCGCGGCATAGTCCGCGGCGATCTCCTCATGGTCACTCGATCGCATGTTCGAATAGTACGGCGGGCCACCGACAACAATCCGTTCGGCGACCAGACGGATGTCGAGCGGCCCCTGAATGACGAGTTTGAGCTGTCTGATCCCGCTCGCCCCGATCGCCGCTGAAACTCAAGTGGCAGAAGTGATTCCATTTCGACGTGGGGCTGGGAAACAATGGGTGCACGTCGACGCGTGCTCCCAGTGGCACGGAGATGGAGGAGCGCCATGGCCTCGTTGCTCACGGCCTGCGCCGGATTCCTGCTCGCAGTCTTGTGGATGGATCTGATCTTCGATGTGCAGGTGCTCCGATTCCGTTCTCCGCCAGCCGATCTGCCCGAGGAGGTGCTCGCTTCCATCGCGGCTTACTACCATCGCGCCACCACCACGTCTCGCCCGATGAATCGGCTGATCGCCGCCGTCATGGTGATCCTGGTGGCGGCGTTGACCTACCAGTCCGCGCTGGGGCCGGAGCCGTGGTGGCTGCTGGCACTGTCGGTCGTCCTGGCCGGGCTTCCGATCATGCTCGCGCTGACGCAAACGGTCCCCGACGCGGTGCGGCTGGGGCGGCGCGCGGACGATCCGCCCGAGCAGACCCGGCTGGCGCGCTCCGTCTGCCGGGATCACCTGGTGTGTGCCGGCTGCATGTTCGCGTTCGTGGCGCTGTGGGTCGTGCGGAGCGCCGCACTCTGACGGGGCCGACGGGTCGTAGTGACAAAACGCAGGTCAAGACCCGCTGGCCACGTCAATGCGGTTCGTACTAAACTAGAACACGTTTCAATTTGTTGAGCTTCGGTTCCGCGCCCCAGGAGTAGGCATGCACACCGCCATCTGCGATGAGCTTGGTATTGAGTTTCCGATTTTCGCGTTCACCCACTGCCGTGATGTCGTGGTGGCGGTCAGCAAGGCCGGGGGGTTCGGCGTCCTCGGCGCGGTCGGCTTCACGCCCGAGCAGCTGGAGATCGAACTCAACTGGATTGACGAGAACATCGGCGACCACCCCTACGGCGTCGACATCGTCATCCCGAACAAGTACGAGGGCATGGACTCGCACCTCTCGGCCGAAGAGCTCGCCGAGACGCTGCGCAAGATGGTGCCCCAGGAACACCTCGACTTCGGCAAGAAGATCCTCGCCGACCACGGCGTGCCGATCGAGGACAGCGACGGCGACAGCCTGCAGCTGCTCGGGTGGACCGAGGCGACCGCCACGCCCCAGGTCGAGGTGGCGCTGAAGCACCCGAAGGTGAAGATGATCGCCAACGCGCTCGGCACTCCCCCGCCCGACATGATCAAGCACATCCACGAGGCCGGGCTCAAAGTCGCCGCGCTGTGCGGCTCGCCGTCGCAGGCCCGCAAGCACGCGGACGCGGGCGTCGACATCGTCATCGCCCAGGGCGGCGAGGCCGGCGGCCACTGCGGTGAGGTGGGCTCAATCGTGTTGTGGCCGCAGGTGGTCAAGGAAGTCGCCCCCGTGCCGGTGCTGGCGGCCGGCGGTATCGGCAGCGGCCAGCAGATCGCCGCGGCGTTGGCGCTGGGGGCCCAAGGCGCATGGACGGGCTCGCAGTGGCTGATGGTCGAGGAATCCTCGAACACGCCGGTTCAGCAGCAGGCGTACGTCAAGGCGGGCAGCCGGGACACCGTTCGCAGCCGGTCGTTCACCGGTAAGCCGGCCCGCATGTTGCGCAACGACTGGACCGAGGCGTGGGAGCAGCCGGACAACCCGAAGCCGCTCGGTATGCCGTTGCAGTACATGGTCTCCGGCATGGCGGTGCGGGCCACCAACCGGTACCCGAACGAGAGCGTGGACGTCGCGTTCAATCCGGTCGGTCAGGTCGTCGGTCAGTTCACCAAGGTGGAGAAGACGGCGACCGTCATCGAGCGCTGGGTGCAGGAATACCTGGAAGCGACCAACCGGCTTGACGAACTCAACGAGGCCGCGTCGGTCTGACGGCGGAACTAGACCTCGTCGTCGTCCAGCGCGTCGCGGCCGCTGAACATCTCCCTCGTCCTGTCGACCGCGTACGTGCCGATCTCGATCGAGTTCTGAACGATCCCGCTGGCGCCGCCGGAGATGTCACCGCGGATGATGTCGCTGGCGTGTTCGACGATGTCGGAGGCCTTTTCGACCGCGTTGGTCGCGATGTCCTTGGCCGCGTCGACCGCATCCTTCGGGTTGAAAGCCATCTCGAGTCTCCTCTGGTCGCAGGACAGTTGCTATGACTCTAGCCGGGGTGCGCCGGGCTAGTAGTTCACCAGGCTGCGCCAGTAGTCCTCGGGGATTTCGGCCCCGGACCGCAAGATTCGGGCCAGGCCGACGGCCATCGCGATCCCCAGCAGGCCGAGCCACAGCCCGGCCAGCCCGATGATTCCCCACAGCACGGCGGTGACCGCGGGCCACGGCGACAGCACTGCGAGGACCGGCGCGAAAAAGAATCCCGTCCCGATGTACCACGCCGAGCCGGCACGATCGGACGCGAGGACGAACCGAAGCCAGCGCGGGACGAGGGTCTCGCCGGGCCGGCCGTCGTTCATGACTCAGCCGCTCATCCGGCCGGAGGGAAGAATCCCGCCCCGGTGAACCAGCCCTCTTGCCAACCCTGCGCCCCCAGGCACAGCATCGGCAGCCCGCGATCCGACTGCGCCGCCGCCTGCGGTCCAGGGCACTTCGCGCCGGCCTGCTGCACCCCGTACAGGGGGTAGGAGATGACCCAATACCCGGTGGTGGCCGCGGGGAACTGGTTCGGCGGGGGGAAGTGGCACGCCTCGGCCTGGCCGCTGGGGCCCCGACCGAAGATGAAGCGCTCGTAGTTGTCGCACGGCGCGCCCAACGAGGCCTGATAGTTCATGCCTGGCACGTCGCCGTCGTACCCGGCTGCGGCGCTCGGCGCCATGCCGATCGCGATGCCCGCTATCGAAGCGGCGCTGAGCAGTTCCCGAATCATGTTCCACCCCGCCTGTCGTCGCCGGTGACCTGCACCAAAGCATATCCATCGAGACGCGGGCCACAAGACCGTATCGGCCAAGCGGCCCGAGAACGAGGAACACGTTTCAATTTGTGCCCGGCGATCTTGTGTCAACGCTTCCCAACCGTGGTGCGGCAATGGTTTATTTGCACAAAGACGACTAGACCACTTCGTCATCGAGGAGCGGGCAATGCCAACCGTCGAGCCAACCGCCAAGCCGGTCCCCAATCTTCCTCCCGGATTCGACTTCACCGACCCGGACATCCACGCCGAGCGGTTGCCGGTGGAGGAACTGGCCGAACTGCGGCGGACCGCGCCGATCTGGTGGAACGAACAACCGATCGGGGCCGGCGGATTCGACGACGGCGGCTTCTGGGTGGTGTCCAAGCACAAGGACGTCAAAGAGGTCTCGCTACGCAGCGACGTCTTCTCCAGCCTGAAAAACACCGCGCTGCCGCGCTACAAGGACGGAACGGTCGGCGAACAAGTCGAACGCGGCAAGTTCGTCCTGCTCAACATGGATGCGCCGCAACACACTCGGCTGCGCAAGATCATCTCGCGGGCGTTCACCCCCCGGGCCATCGAGCGCCTGCGCGACGACCTCGCCGAGCGGGCGCGGCGCATCGTCGCGGAAGCGGCGGCGGAGGGGCGCGGTGACTTCGTCGAGCAAGTCTCGTGCGAGTTGCCGTTGCAGGCGATTGCCGGGTTGATGGGTGTGCCGCAGGAAGACCGCAAGAAGCTCTTCCACTGGTCCAACGAGATGGTCGGCGACCAGGATCCGGAGTTCGCCAGCAACGACGCCATCACCGCGTCCGTCGAACTCATCATGTACGGCATGCAGATGGCCGCCGACCGGACGGCGAATCCCGGCGAAGACCTCGTCACCAAGTTGGTCCAGGCGGACATCGACGGCCACAAGCTCTCCGACGACGAGTTCGGCTTCTTCGTCATCCTGCTGGCCGTGGCCGGCAACGAAACAACCCGCAACTCCATCACCCAGGGCATGATGGCCTTCACCGACTTCCCCGATCAGTGGGAGCTGTTCAAGAGGGAGCGCCCCGCCACCGCGGCCGACGAGATCGTCCGGTGGGCCACCCCGGTGACGTCATTCCAGCGCACCGCGCTCGAGGACTACGAACTGTCCGGCGTGCAGATCAAGAAGGGCCAGCGGGTGGTGATGGTCTACCGCTCAGCCAATTTCGACGAGGACGTCTTCGACGACCCGTTCACCTTCAACGTCCTGCGCGACCCGAACCCGCACGTGGGTTTCGGCGGGACCGGCGCGCATTACTGCATCGGCGCGAACCTGGCGCGCATGACCATCGACCTGATGTTCAACGCCATCGCCGACGGCATCCCGAACCTGGAATCGATCGGGAAGCCCGAACGGCTCCGATCCGGCTGGCTCAACGGGATCAAGCACTGGCAGGTCGACTACCACACCGACGGCGCGAAATCCCCTGCCGCCCAGTAGCCTCAACTGCATGGCAACCCATCGAGCAGTTCACGTAGCGTCGGCCGGGGCACCGTTGGAACTGGTCGATGTCGAAACCAAGCCACCGGGACGCGGTGAGGCGCGGATAACCGTGACCGCGTGCGGAATCTGCGGCACGGACGCACACTTTGTCGCCGGTGGCTTCCCCGGCATGACGTGGCCGTTGACGCCCGGGCACGAAATCGCCGGGACGATAGCCGAACTCGGTGCGGGTGTGGAGGGTTTCGCCGTCGGCGATCGGGTCGCGGTCGGGTGGTTCGGCGGGTGCTGCTACCACTGCGATGAATGCCGGAAAGGCCACTTCATCCATTGCGAGAACGGGAAGGTCCCCAGCTACCAATATCCAGGCGGGTACGCGGAATCGGTGACCGTCCCGGGGAGCGCGCTCGCTCGCATACCGGAAGGGCTTTCCGACGCAGAAGCCGCGCCGATGGGATGCGCCGGTGTGACCACCTATAACGCGCTGCGCCATACGAAGGCGGTGCCGGGCGACCGGGTCGCCATCCTCGGTGTCGGCGGGCTCGGGCACCTCGGGGTGCAGTTCGCCCGGGCGATGGGCTTCGAGACCATCGCCATCGCTCGCGGCACCGGCAAGGAGGGGGACGCCCGGAAGTTGGGCGCCCACCACTATATTGACTCCACCGCCACCGATCCCGCGGAGGCGCTGAAGGCCTTGGGTGGGGCCGCGGTCGTGCTGGCGACCGCGGGCAACTCGCCGGCGATGGCCGCGACCGTCGGCGGGATATCGCCGCAGGGCGAGCTCGTCACCATTGGCGTCACGCCGGAACCGTTGCCGATCAGTCCCGTCCAGCTCATCACACCCGGGATCAGCATCGTCGGGCATCCCTCGGGCACGGCGAAAGATGTTGAAGACACAATGCATTTCGCCGTGCTGTCCGGGGTGCGGGCCTGGGTCGAGGAACTGCCGCTGTCGCAGGCCGCCGAGGGCTACGCGGCGTTGGAGCAGGGACGCGCGCATTACCGCACGGTCCTGACGATGTGATCGCACATCGGCCCATGACCGACGAGTGGCGACTGGACGCGTCCGACGGCGAACTACTGCTTGCCACGGGAGTCCGGGGCCGCGCCGCCCGGATGGGGCACCGGCTCACGATCGCGATGACCCGCTGGCACGCCACCGTGAGCTGGGCCGGTTCCGAGCCGGCCGCGGTCGAGCTCGTGGTCGAAACCGACTCGCTTGAGGTGCTGCGCGGCGAGGGCGGTGTCAAGGGATTGTCCGCGCCCGAGAAGGCCTTGGTGCGGTCCAACGCCCTGAAGTCGTTGGATGCCAGCCGGTTTCCCGAGATCCGTTTCGTCGCACGGGCGGTCGACAAGACCGGCGATGGATACCGGCTCAGCGGCGAACTCACCGTGCGGGGGAAGACGCGGAACCACGTAATCGAGCTGCGGACAGAGGATCTCGGGGACGCGTGGCGCATGTCCACCGAGTCCACGGTCCGGCAGACGGACTACGGCGTCAAGCCGTACTCACTGCTGATGGGTTCGCTCCAGGTCGCCGACGACGTTGCGTTGTCCTTCACCGCGACACACGCGAAGGACGCCTGAGCGGTTCGACGTCAGGGCTGCGGCAGCGCGGGCGCCTGTGGCGCCGAGTCGCCCGTCGGCTCACCGGCGTCGGCCGGTATGTGCTCGAGAACCCTTGTCAGGTAGGGCTGCCGGGTACCGGGTTCGGACTGCTGCACCTCTGGGGCGGCGGGTTCGGTAATCGGTTCACCGGCGGGCACCTTCGCCTGCGGGGTCAGCGGCGCTACGACCGGGGGCGGCGCCACGGCTTCGGCGATTTGTGGTGTGGGCGGCTGCACCGCGTGCCGTGGGCCAGGCTTGCTGGCCGGGGCCAACTGAATACCCACGGCGAGCGATAACGAGGAGACGAACGTGACCACACCGGCGGCCAGGGTGGTGACGGCGCCGGCGTATGAAAGCTTGCGCGGCGGTGCGGGCGGTGCGGCGGGCGCACTGTCCTGCATCACCAACTGCTCGTCGGTGAACTCGGTGCTGCGGGCGGCGGTCAGCGCCGCGCCCCGTGCGATGGTCACCTGCGCCATCGTTTGCACGAAAACCGGTACCGGCAGCGTCTTTTCGAGTTGCCAGGAGAAACCGTCGACGTCGCTCTGCGCGCCGACGACGACGACCCCGCCCGGCTGCCAGCCATTGCGGTCGAACATGCCGCTCAGCCAGCGGGTCAGGCCGTCGAAGCCGCCGCCCACCTGCTTGGTGGCCGTCCGTGTCTCCCCGTCGTGAGTGTCGACCATGGCAACTGTCGTCCCCTCACGTTCGAGCAGGCAGACGGCGGTCTGCTCGTAGCCGATGACCGGCGCGATGGCCTGGGCCAGTGTTTCGACCGCGTCGAGCGCACGGACCGGCACGACGTTGTCGAGGCCGGCGTCGGTAAGCGCTTCCAGCAGCAGTGCCGCCTGGGCGGACGCTTCGTCGTTCCAGGTAACCCCGATGACGCGCAGCCGGCGATCGCTGGCAGCCGCCTGCGCTTCCACCCGCAATACCTCGTCGGCTACTTGCTCTGCGGTACTGAGGGCGCGGACGCCGCGGCCTGGGACCAGCGCCATCTCCCGGTGGTCCAGGATGGTGCCGTCCGCGCCGTGTCCCTCAGCGAGGACCCACCCAATGGCGGTCGGCGTCACTGATAGCCCAAGTACCGTGTCCAAAACTTATGCCCCAATCGGTCCCGGACCTCCGACACCCTCACCGCACCGCGCGCACCAGTAATTCCCCTGGTGAGGTGGTTCGTGAGAGCCGGAACGAACCGAGAAAATGTGGTCTCCATCGGCTTGCTCCGTGAGAGCCTACGCGGTCGGCGCAAGTCCGGCTGCCCCGGTTCGGCTTCGCCCCCGGGCGACAACCGCCGCCCGCGGACGGGACGCGCCGGTGAGCGAGCGGCCCGCGGCGCCGCGAAACCGTCGCATGTTTCCGCCGTGATAAAGCTCTTGCGCACCGAATCGGCCTTTTCCGCTGCGGTTAGCCGTCGCGGAGCGGGCGCCCGTCACGGCGGGACCGAGAATGGGCCTTTGTGCCATTGAGTAAAACCCGGGCCCAGCCACCGCTGCCAGGCGTTTTGGACCGGTCCCCGGTGGTGCCGGGTGGCGAACCGGCCGGCCGGTAGGGCTGCCGTGCCCTAATCCGGGCCGCGAAATTGCCGGAAGAAAAGCGATACCAAATCGAGACGACACCGCGTCCCGATCGACATTCGGCCTATTCACCCGGTAAATTCCTGCTGAGACCGCCATCACATACGACAAGGGGCAGGTATGACAGAACTGAGCGAGAAGGTCCGGGCCTGGGGGCGCCGGCTATTAGTCGGTGCGGCAGCGGCAGCGGCCCTGCCGGGCCTGGTCGGTCTTGCCGGCGGCGCGCCGACCGCGGGCGCGTTTTCGCGCCCGGGTCTGCCCGTCGAGTATCTACAGGTGCCGTCCGCCTCGATGGGCCGCAACATCAAGGTCCAGTTCCAGAGCGGCGGAAGCGGCTCCCCGGCGGTGTACCTCCTCGACGGGTTACGCGCTCAGGACGACTACAACGGCTGGGACATCAACACGCCCGCGTTCGAGTGGTACTACAAGTCGGGTCTCTCGATCGTCATGCCGGTCGGCGGGCAATCCAGCTTCTACACCGACTGGTACCGCCCCGCGTGCGGAAAGGCCGGCTGCTCGACCTACAAGTGGGAAACGTTCCTGACCAGCGAACTGCCCGGGTACCTGTCGTCCGAGAAGGGTGTCAAGCCGAACGGCAGCGCCGCGGTCGGGATCTCGATGGCGGGTGCTTCCGCGATGAACCTGGCGAATTACCACCCGGCGCAGTTCGTCTATGCCGGGTCGCTGTCTGGCTACCTCAGCCCGTCCACGGGGCAGGGCTGGATAGGTTTGGCGATGGGCGACGCCGGCGGCTATAAGAAGGAAGACATGTGGGGGCCTGACAACGACCCCGCGTGGCAGCGTAACGACCCCTTGGTCAACGTCAACCTGCTTGTCGAACACAACACCCGGCTCTGGGTGTACTGCGGCAACGGGACTCCGAACGAACTGGGCGGTGCCAATTTGCCGGCCACGTTCCTCGAGAGCAACTTCATGATCGGCGTCAACAAGAAGTTCCAAGACGCCTACAACGCGGCCGGCGGCCACAACGCCGTGTTCAACTTCCCGCCCTATGGAACCCACAGCTGGGAGTACTGGGGCGCCCAGCTCAACGCCATGAAGGGCGACCTGCAGAGCAGCCTGGGCGCCACCCCCGGCGGCGGATAACCTCAGCTGTACCGAGCTCACCGCTGCGCCCGACGACGACGCCGTCGGGCGCAGCGGTGCGTTTCGGGCCCGATCAGCTCGGCCTGGCGAACTCGCCGGTGATATCGGTCCAGGCGGTCGCGTCCGCGCGGTGATCGGTCATGTTCCGGCATTCGCCGTAGACGCGCAGCACGCCCACATTGGGCTCGTCGTCGTGGCGGTAAACGATCACCGTGACGGCGTCCTTGGTAAACGTCGTGGCGAAGGCGTGATTGTTGGGCGGCAGGCCCTCGGTCCAGCCGTGGTCGGTCAGCGTTGCGGCGATTCGGGCGAAGTACATGTCGGCCCGCGGCGCGGCGGGCACCGAGAACGTCAGGTAGACCGCGCCTTGGTACGGCGGGTCGTCGCGGTTCTTGCACGACATCAGCGAGTAGCCGGCCGACGCCGTCCGCAAGGCCGCCGCGGCTACGACGTTCCGGGCCGATTGGACAACCTGAGTCCTCGACTGATCGTCACTCACCGGGCTGGCGGGATGGTCGAGGGCGTCGGCGGGCGTGGAATGCAGGCGGTCGATCATCAGGATCGCAGCGCCCAACAACAACGAAAGCGCCAGCGCAACCGCAATCAGCGCGCGAATCTGCTTCGAACGCAACGACTTTCCGCGCTTCCCGCCAACGCGCTGCGGGCCGCGCCTGCCCATGATCGACGACATCAGCACTTCAGGCTAACTCCGAAGTGCCCCGCTGCCGCAGAATCATGGTCATGACCTGCCGCCGCATCAGCCTGACCGCGCGCTGCGGCGGCTTCGTCGGCGCGCTGGCCGTGTTCGTCGCATCGCCGGCGGCGGCGGACGACGCGGACGCGCTCACCGGGTTGGTCGACGCCGCCGCGCAGCGGTTGCAGATCGCCGAACCGGTGGCCGCGGTCAAGTGGCAAACCCACGGGCCTATCGAAGACCCCGACCGCGTCCAGCAAGAACTCGCGAAATTGGCAACCCAGGCCTCGGCCCGGCAAGTCGACCCCGACTACGTCACCAAGGTCTTCGGCGACCAGATCAACGCCACCGAGGGGATCGAATACCGCCGGTTCGCGGACTGGAAGCTCGATCCCGCGGGCGCACCGACCCAGTCGGCGGACCTGGCGGCGTCCCGGTCGGCGATCGACGACCTCAACCAAACGATGCTGAACCAGATCGTGGCCGACTGGGACCTCCTGCATTCGGCCGCCTGCCCCGCGCAGCTCGACCTCGCCAGGGACGGCGTCGTCCGCACGCGCCGGCTCGACGCCATCTACCAACGGGCGCTGGCGTTAGCAACCCGGTCATATTGCCAGCAATAATTTATTTTTTCCTCAACGGTTTCTAACACTTTCTTCCCGTGCCGCAATAAGGCCATTTCCGCAGCTGGAAGGCATATCTCGCACCATTTTCGAATAGGTAACGCTTTGGCCACAGCGGCCGAAATCCATCACATGAAAATTCTCTGCAAGCCTCTCGTCAAGTCCCTGGCGGTCGGCGGGTTCGTTGCAGCGTCGATAGCTTCGTCCACCGGTATCGCCACCTCCGCCCCCACCCCCAACTGGGACGCGGTCGCCCAGTGCGAGTCCGGCGGTAACTGGCACGCCAACACCGGCAACGGTGAGTACGGTGGACTTCAATTCAAGCCGGCCACCTGGGCCGCGTACGGCGGTGTCGGCAACCCGGCGGCCGCCACCAGGGAGCAGCAAATCGCCGTGGCCAACCGGGTTTTCGCCGACCAGGGCGTGGAAGCGTGGCCGAAGTGCGGCGCGCAATCGGGCCTGCCGATCGGTTGGTACTCGCACCCCGCGCAGGGCATCAAGGAGATCATCAACGGGCTGATCCAGGCGGCGGCTCCGCACTGACGATCAACCACCGTCGCGGTCTATGACCGAGCGGGAAGCTGTGTTTGGATCAGCGCATGGAAGGTTCGGCCACTGTTCATATGGCGGCGTCCGCGGACAAGATCTGGGATCTCATCGCGAACGTTCGCAATATCGGACGGTTCTCCCCGGAAGTGTTCGAAGCCGAGTGGCTGGGTGACGCAAGTGGCCCGGCCCTCGGCGCCAAATTCCGCGGCCACGTCAGGCGCAACGAGATCGGACCGGTGTATTGGACGACCTGCGAAGTCACCGCGTGCGAACCCGGCCGCGAATTCGGTTTCGCGGTGCTGCTCGGTGATCGGGCGGTCAACAACTGGCACTACCGGTTGGCGCCCAGCGGCGGCGGCACGGACGTGACCGAGTCGTTCCGGCTCAACCCCGCCCCCTGGCTCGGCCTCTACTGGCTGTTCGGTGGCTTTCTGCGCAAGCGCCGCAACGTCCGCGACATGACCAAGACGCTGAACCGCATCAAAGATGTGGTCGAGACGGGCTGACGCGCAGTGAAATCGGTCTTCATCACCGGCGCGGGCAGCGGCATGGGCCGCGAGGGCGCAAAGCTCTTCCACGCCAAGGGCTGGCGGGTCGGTGCCGTGGACCGCAACGAGGACGGCTTGGCCACGCTGCGCGACGAACTGGGCGGCGACCGGCTGTGGACGCGCCGCGTCGACGTCACGGACAAGGCGGCCCTGGAGGGTGCCCTGGCCGACTTCTGCGCCGGCAACACCGGCGGCGGGCTCGACATGATGTGGAACAACGCCGGCATCGGCGAATCCGGCTGGTTCGAGGACGTGCCCTACGAGGCCGCCATGCGCGTCGTCGACATCAACTACAAGGCCGTGCTGACCGGCGCCTACGCGTCGTTGCCATATTTGAAGGAGACGCCGGGCAGCCTGATGTTTTCGACGTCGTCCTCGTCCGCGACCTACGGGATGCCGCGCCTCGCGGTCTATTCGTCGACCAAGCACGCGGTCAAGGGCCTGACCGAGGCGCTCAGCGTCGAGTGGCAGCGACACGGCGTCCGCGTCGCCGACGTGCTGCCCGGTCTGATCGACACCGCCATCCTGACCACGACGACTAATCACTCCAACGACCGCCGCGCGCCGATGACGGCGGAGGAGCTGCGCGCCACCGCGCCCAAGAAGGGCATGCTCCGATTGATGCCGGCGAGCAGCGTCGCGGAAACCGCGTGGCAGGCTTACCACCACCCGAAGCGGTTGCATTGGTACGTGCCCAAGAGCATTCGGCTGATCGACTTCTTCAAGGGTCTGAGTCCGGAGTTCGTGCGACGCAGCATCGTCAAGTCCCTGCCCAGGATGATGCCGGATCGGCAGTGAAGGAGGTGAACCGGTGCGAAACCGGTTACTCGCGGTTGTCGTCCTCGTGATCGCCGGTTTCGGCCTCGCGGGGTGCGGTCAGGCCCAGACCACGCCGCGGAAAGCGGCCCGCCTGACCATCGACGGCGCCACGCACAGCACGCGGCCGCCGTCGTGCAGCCAGAACCAGCAGTACCGCACCATCGACATCAAGGACCGCGACGGCGCCGTCGAGGCCGTGGTGCTCACCAGTGGTTACCGGGTGATGCCCCAGTGGGTGAAGATCCGCAACGTCGACGGGTTCACCGGCAGCTTCTGGGAAGGCGGGGTGGGCGACGCGCACGCCGAGGTCACCAACGACGCGTACACGATCACCGGCAGCGCCTACGGCATCAACAGCAGCAACCCGAACAAGGTCATCACGACCGACTTCAAGATCATCGCCGAGTGCTGACCCGGTCAGGGATTCGGGCCTAGGCTCGGAAGACATCGATCGTTGGAGGGGGCGGTGAAGGAACGACTGCACTGGTTGGCGATGCACGGTTTCATCCGGGGCGTCGCGACGCTCGGGGTCCGGCGGGGAGACCTGCACGCCCGGCTGATCGCCGATCCGGCGGTGGCCGCCAATCCGGTGGCCTATTACGACGAACTGCGGGCCGCGGGCCCATTGGTCAAGGGCCGCGTCAGCTACCTGACGGCCGATCATGCGCTCGCCCACGAGCTGCTGCGTTCCGACGACTTCCGGGTGGTGATGTTCGGCGCGAATCTGCCGGGGCCGTTGCGATGGTTGGAGGGCCGCACCCGCGACGACCTGCTGCATCCGCTTCGCGCGCCGTCGCTGCTCGCCGTCGAGCCGCCGGACCACACCCGGTATCGCAAGACGGTGTCGGCGGTGTTCACTCCCCGGGCGGTCGCCGCGCTGCGGGACCGCGTGGAGCAGACCGCCACCGAGCTGTTGGACCGGCTGGCCGCCGAGTCCGGCGCCTCCCAGGTCGTCGACATCGTGGGGCGGTACTGTTCGCAGCTGCCGGTCGCGATCATCAGCGACATCCTCGGCGTACCCGAGCCGGACCGGCGGCGGGTGCTGGAGTTCGGTGAGCTCGCCGCGCCGAGCCTCGACATCGGGCTGACGTGGCAGCAGTACCGCAGTGTGCAGCGAGGGCTGGCCGGCTTCAGCTCCTGGCTCGACGAGCATCTGAGCCGGCTGCGGCGCGCCCCGAGCGACAATCTGATGAGCCAGCTGATTCAGATAGCCGAAAGCGGCTCTGCCGAGACATATTTGGACTCCAACGAGCTGCAGGCGATCGCCGGGCTGGTGTTGGCGGCCGGATTCGAGACCACGGTCAACCTGCTGGGCAACGGGATCCGCATGCTGCTGGACGCGCCCGACCGCCTCGACACCCTGCGGCGCCGCCCCGAGCTGTGGCCCAACGCCGTCGAGGAGATCCTGCGGCTGGAGTCGCCGGTGCAGCTGACCGCGCGGGTGGCATTGGACGACGTCGAGCTGGCCGGCCAGCGGCTCCGGCGCGGCGACCTGGTGCTCGTCTATCTCGCCGCCGCCAACCGCGACCCGTCCGTCTTCGCGGATCCGCACCGCTTCGACATCGAACGATCCAACGCCGGAAGGCATCTCGCGTTCTCCGGGGGCCGGCACTTCTGCCTGGGCGCCGCGCTGGCGCGCGCCGAAGGAGAAGTGGGGCTGCGCACGTTCTTCGACCGGTTCCCCGAGGCGCGCGGGGCGGGCGCGGGCAGCCGGCGCGACACGCGGGTACTGCGGGGCTGGTCGTCGCTGCCGGTGGCGCTGGGACCGGCGCGGTCCATGGCTCGCGTCGACGGCTAGGGATCCGCGCGCCAACGAAAAGTCAGGCGCGCCAAGATGACCGCCGCCGGCAGGGCGCCGGCACCGAAAATGGCCAATTGCCAGGCCCACCCGGTCGCCTTGCTGGCCAGCCCTTCGCTGTGAGTGACCTCGTCACCGGCCGGCGTTCTGGCCAGGCAGCCGCGGCTCTTCGCCCACCAGTCGTCGTGCACCAGCCGGTAGCCGTTGCCGGCTACCCACTCCCGGCAATCCTGGCTGACGGCCCAGAACCCGTACGCGATCGCTGCGCAGCTCCCGGCCAGCAGCGCGCCGACGGCTACCGCGATCAGGAGCTTCGCTCGCCCGCTCACGGATTCATCCTCTACGAACGGTGTTGACACTCGTCCGGCAACCGAGTTTATTGGCGCTATGACAGACGTATCTATGATCTCGGTCGAGGATGTCGTATTCGGGCTATGGCAGGCGCTCTCGCGGCGGGACTGGGAGGCGGTCAAGACGTTCCTGTCCGATGACTGCCTTTACGTCGACATGCCGGTGCCCGCGTTGTCGGCGCGCGGACCCGAAGACATCGTCAAGCGGCTGAAGATGGGCCTCGAGCCGCTGGCCGCTTACGAGAATCACGACGGCGTGCTGGTGTCCAACGGTTCCGACGTGCTGTACGAGCACTCCGAGACGTGGACGTTCACCACGGGTGAGCAAGGCGTGCTGAGATTCGTGACCGTGCACAAGGTCGCCGACGGCAAGATCACCGTGTGGAAAGACTATTGGGACATGAACTCCTTGGTGGCCTTCGCTCCCCCGAACCACTTCGAGAACCTCGCGACGGCCGACACCAGCTGGGTCTTCGACGCGACAAGCTTGGTCTAGCCGACTCGTCCACTCATTTCTCTCCTGGTGTGAGCGCACAAGCGCTCCCCCTCAACTGACCAAGCGGAATGTTCCGGGCTGGGTAGCCAGACTGAGAAACGCTTCGGCGCGCCCAACCACGTTGTCGCCGTGGCAGGTTGGGCAACCCGCGTTCGAGTACTCGAGACGAGTGACTGCGGCGCCGAACATCAGATTCTCGGGCGTGGTCCTCTGACGACTTCAGGGCTCGCGCGTCAACCGACGCTGGCGCACCCGATCACGCGAATGCTTGCCAAATGGATAGGAAACCCTATCCCTAGGGGCAACCCAAATCTGGCTTCCCGGTCATTCCGCAAGCGGTGCTTCGTCGGTGACCATTTCCTTCATGACTCGAACGCAAGTCAACGAGGAGAGTGCCATGGCCGGCAGTGACATCCACCCGTCGCCTGCCGTCGACCAGCAGAAGCCTCTCCGGTCGGCGCTCTCCAAAAGCTTCCGGGCCGCCTTCATCGTGGCGGTGACTGGGGGCACCCTGGCGGGCACCGGATTGGTCCTGTGGCTGTTGAAAGCGCTCGCGACGAGCAGGTACGGCGTCTACTTCGGGGTCTAGCCCGAAGCGATCTTGGAACCTTGAGGAGGTCCCATGTTGAAGTCGGAGATCGCCGTCGTGCTCGCCCTGTGCGCCGCGCTGGCATCCGCGATCGGCGCGGTGAGCCGTCAACGGTCCGCGCACGAGGTCACCGACGGGCCAGTCGGCCACTGGGAGTTGTTCCGCATGTCGTTGCGCGACGCCCGGTGGTGGCTCGGCGGCGGTGGAGCCGTTGCCAACTACAGCCTGCAAGCCGCCGCGCTAGCTGTCGGGTCGGTGATGTTGGTGACGGCGCTACAGGTGACGGCGCTGCTATTTGCCCTGCCGGTCAATGCGCGGCTGACCCGTCAGCGGGTGACCCGCCGGCAGTGGATGTGGGCGATGGTGCTCGCCGTCGCTTTGGCGGTGGCCGTCACGGTTGGCGACCCGAAGGCCGGGCAGACGCAGGGGTCGCTGACAACCTGGACTGTGGTGGCCCTGGTCTTGGGTCCGCTACTGGTGCTCTGTGTCCTGGGTGCGCGCATTTGGCCCGGTCCCCGCGCGGCTGTACTGCTGGCGGTGGTGGCCGGTTCGTCGCTGGCCCTGTTCGCGGTGCTGACCAAAGCCGTCGTCGCGGCGGCCGGACACGGTTTCGGGGCGCTGCTGTGCGCGCCGGAATTCTGTGTCTGGATACTGGCGGCGTTGGCAGGGATGATCTTTCAGCAGTCTTCGTTTCGCGCTGGTGCGCTGACCGCCTCGATGCCGTCGGTGACCGTGGCCAAACCAGCGGTGGCATCGGTTCTGGGCATCGTGGTGCTCGGCGAGACCCTCAACGCCGATGGCGTGGGCATGATCGTCCTGGCGGCGGCGGCGATAGCGGTGATTGTCGCGATAGTGGCTCTAGCCCGCGGCGAGGCCCATCCGGACGCGCTCAGTAACGTGCGAAACGCGGAGACCTCTGATCGGCCTACGGTGCCCGAGACGCTCACGCGGCCGCGCGTAGCGTCGGGTCCGCGGTGCCATCGACACCTATGCCCGGCCGGCTCGGCGATCTCGGTCGCCTAGCTAATTCCTCTGCACTGCAACGTGTTCGGCGATACCGGCCCGAACCGCCGGGATGGTCACCCCTCGTACGTCGACCATCCCGGCGCCGGACCGCTACAAGTACTGCTGTACTCCCCCGTGTCCGTGGCACGTGCCCCCCGAATGCGGATGCTGGCTGAACGACCAGCTGCCGTCCGCGCATTGCGCGGTGGCGCCGGGTGGCTGCGACGGGCCCTGCTGCGGATAGGGCACGCAGTCGCCGGAACTGGCGATATAACAACCGGGCGACGAGTTGGCCGGTGCTGCCATACCACCGGCGGCGGCCGCGATGGCCGCGGCGACAAGAGTTGCTCGGAGCAACATCCCCCAAACCTTTCCTCTTCGATGCGTTTGGTGACGTTGCCCGATTCGTCGATCGGAGCGTATGCCGCGCGGCGATTGATTACATGCCAAATTGGAAAAATGGCTACGACTCGGCCAGCTTCCGCAGGCGTTTCAGCGTTTCGGCGAGATTGCGTCCCACCTGGCCGACGGCGATCCGGTCGGCGATGTAACCCACGATGCCCCCCGGCGCCTGATACGAGAGCCGGAACGTGACCTTCGTGCCGCCGTCGCCGCGGTCGCGCAGCCGGATCCGCCCGCGCAGCGTGACCCCGGTGATGCCCACCCAGGCCAGGTCCCGGCCCTCGTCGAATTCGACCACCTCGATGAGGCCGCCCACGGGTACGGAGCCGATCTTCCAGTGGACGGTGTAGCGGGCGCCGACGCCGGCCGGCTTGTCGTTGGACGACTCCCAGCGTTCCAGGCTCGTCATGAACGACGGGTAGCAATCCGGGTCGCTGACGATCTTCCAGACCGCGTCGCGGTCGGCATTGATGACGCAGCGGCGTTCGACGCGCATCAGCCGATCACCGGGAATCGCCGTTCGGCCGCCAGTCGGTCGACCCCGCCCTGCAGGCTGGCCATCACCTTGTCGTGCACCGCCTGGTCGTCCCCGTCGACCTCGATCGGGTCCTGGACCTCGATCACGATCTTGGTGGGCAACGGGATGTGGCCCGCCAGGTCGCTGATGTTCAGGCCCCAGGGCAGTGCCAGCGATATCGGGACGCTCTTGAGGCGGAGCAGCCTGTCGGCCATCAGCAACTTGGCCAGCCACTGCCCGCGGTTGAGGAACAACGCGCTCTCCTGCCCGCCGACGCTGGCGACGGGCACGATCGGCACCCCGGCCTCACGGGCCAGCCGCACGTAGCCCATGCGGCCGCCGAAGTCGACCTTGTGGCGCTCCCATGAGGGCCGGAACACCTCGTAGTCGCCGCCGGGGTAGACCAGCAGGGCGGCACCGGAATCCAGTGCGAGACGGGCGTTCTCGGGGTTCGCGGCCACGGTGCCGAACTTGCGCAACCAGCCCAGCGGCGGAGCGGAGACGACGAGGTTGTGGGCCAACTGGTAGAAGGGCCGCTCGACGCCGAAGTAGGAGCAGAACGCCAGCGTGAAGACGAAGGTGTCGGGTGGCACGTTGCCGCCGCTATGGTTGCCCACCAACAGCACCGGCCCCTCGGCCGGGATGCGATCCAGGCCCCGCACGTCCGCCCGGAAGTAGAACGACGCCAGCAGCCAGGTCCCCGGCAGCTGATCGCGGATGTAGTCGGGGTCCCGCTGGTCGAGGTCGGCCTTGGGCACCCACGACACGACCTTGTCCCGGGCCCACTCCAAGACGCCCCTCGCGGTCGCCATAATCGCCCGTATACCCCGGTGTCACCGGGGGTCAAACGCGGTAAAGCCCGGCGGCGTTGCCGTGGGCGATCAGGTCGACCACCCGGATGGCGTCGGCCTCGCTCCAATCGTCGTCGACCACGAAACCGCGCAACACCCGATGAATTGCCCTGCGCCACAGGGCCGCACCGAGGAAATGGAGCTCGGCGGGGCCGAACCCGTCCGACGAGTAGAGGACCTTGCCGAAGGGGGCCAGCTCCAGCAGCCGCGCGATGAAGGCCGGCGCCCGCGCCCCGAGCTGGTTCACGCTCAACCCGCCGTCGACATATACGTTGTTGAAGGCCTGCGCCAGGTACCCGGCCTCGCGCTCGTAGGGATAGCAATGCAACAGCACGATCGGGGTGTTCGCTGACTGCCGCAGGAAGTCGAGCAGCAGCAACGGGTTGGTCTTGTGCAGATCGCAGTCCCGGTCGCCGAGGCCGACATGGAATTGCAGGGGCTTGCCCAGCCGCAGCGCCTGATGCAGCCCGAACCGCAGCAGCACCCGGTCCTGCACTCGGGTGCCGCCGCGGTCGCGCCACCGGTCGGCCGCCTCGGCCACCTGCGCGGGCTCCGGCTCGCTCAGGTCGCCGTCGAACCCGCCCCGGTAGGCCAGGATCGACTTGGTGCCGACGGCCGTCGCCGCGCGCCGGTGCAGGATGTCCTCGAAAGCCGACGCGTAGTCGCCGGGCGCCTGAGCGGCCTGCTCGGCGACCTGCTCGAGGCGGATCACCTCGTGCGCTCGGTTGCCGGACAACTCGGCCATGTCGGCGGGGGCGGCGGTGTCCGCGCCGATCCCGGTGTCCACCAGCCAGTCGCTCACCCCGGCGGCCGGCAAGAACATGCGGGCCAGCTCCGCCTCGCCGAACACGTCGCGACGCTCCCAATACGATTGCGGGTCAGCGTGTTTCGGGAGCCCGAGGACAGGGCCGCAGTGGGCACGCACGGCGAAGCCGAGTTGGGTGTCGAATCCCGAGCCCACGAGCGGTTCGGTGTTGGCCTCGTTGAGCGCGTTTTCGAAGCGATGGCGATCCCCCGCGGTCGTCCAGCAACCGTGGACGTGCTGGTCGATGAGGGTCACTACGTCGATGTGCTCGGCCAGCGCGTGCGGGTTGGAAGCCATGGAAGCCCGTCACAGGCTCCAGGCCATGCGGAACTTCTCCGCCAGTTGCTCGGGGTCCAGGTTGCCGTACCGCTCCTGCTCGAGCGTGCGGACGGCGACCACCATGTCGACCGCGGCATCGCCCAGGATGCCCCGTATCAGCTTCGAATCATTCAGTGCGGCAATCACTTCCGCCTGGTTACGGTCAAGGCTCACGATACCGTCGCGCTCCCGCTCGGAAGCGGCGAGGTCCGCCGGGTCGATCGTGACCTCCGGGGGCAGCGGTGCTTGGCGTTCAATCCCGTCCAGCGCCAGCCCCAGGATCGCCGCCGAGGCCAGGTACGGGTTCGCTGAGGGATCGACGATCTTCACTTCGACGTTCCCGCCGCGTGGATTGCCCGGCCCACCGGTGATGAATCGCACCGCGGCCTCGCGGTTTTCGGTTCCCCAACACGCGTACGCGCCGGCCCAGTTGCCGGGGTGCATGCGCAGGCCGGACACGATCGACCCGCACAGCAGGCCCTGCGCCTCCGGCAGCCCGCGGACCACCCCGGCCACCGCGTGTTCCCCGGCGGCCGTCATGCCCCGGGCGCCCGCGCCGTCCGAGAACAGCGGTCCGTCCGGCATTGTCAGCGAAAAGTGTTGGTGAGCACCGGAGCCCACACCGTTGGCGAAGGGCGCCGGCGACAGGCTGATGCGCAGCCCGTGACGGCGGGCCACCCGCCCGACGATGAGCCGCAGCAGCACCAGCTGGTCGGCGGCGGCCACCGGCGACTGCGGCGCCATCGACAGCTCGAATTGGTTGGCCCCGTATTCGGGGTGGAACTGCTCGATCGCGATGCCCGCCGCGCCGGCCGACCGGGTGACGTCGCGGACGAACGCCTCATGCTCCAGGACGCCCGCAAGACCGTACTGCGCCCACAGCGTCGACGGCAGGCGGTCACCGTCGGGCCCCACCAACAGGAATTCGACCTCGTGCCCGATCAGCGCCTCGACTCCGGCTTCGGCGAGCGCGGCTTCCACCCGGCTCAGCGTGCCGCGGGCGCAGGCGGGGACGGGTGTTCCGTCCTGGGAGAAGAATGCGGCGGGCGCCCACGCGAGGCCGTCGCCGACGATGCGCAGGGCGGACAGGTCGATGCGGAGTCGCTGGTCCCCGATCACGCCGACATCGGGGGTGAAGGCGATGCCGCTCTGATCGATCGCGAAAGCGTGCCACGAGGGGCTGGCCCCGAGGCCGGGATCGGCGAAGGTGTTGGTCCGCCGGATCGGGACGGTCTTGGCCAGGGTCAGCCCGGCGGGATTCACGACGGTCCCGATGACGGTGTCGACGCCCTCGGATTCCAGCTGGGCGATGGCCGCGGCGGCAAGCGGTGTGCCGGTCATGGCAGTCATTGTGCAGGGGGCGAGAGGCGGGGGCTCGCGAATTCAGTTCTGGCGGGCGGTCAGCTCCGTGACGAACCGGTCGAGGAACCCGTCCAGCGGCGCCCCGCCGGCGGGCCGGATGACGAATTTCGTCAGACCCGCGTCGATGTAAGCGTCCAGCTGCCGGTGCAGCCGATCCCATCCGACGGCGATCAAATCCGCGGGGTCGACGTCCGGGCGACGGCTGCGGGCCGCCGCGGCCAGCGTCGCGGGCAGCTCGCCGTCCACCCCGTCCACGATGGCCAGCGAGATCCCGAAGTGATCGGGCTCGATCTGCCTGCCCGCCTGCGCCGCGGCGTGTTGGATCGCCTCGCGGCCGGTCCGCGCCTCCGCCGGTGTCAGGAAACTGCCCAGCCAGCCGTCGGCAAGCGTGCCGATGCGCCGGTACGCCGCCGGCGCCGAGCCGCCGAGCCAGATGTCCAGCGGGGGCTGCGGTCTGGGCATGACGGCGGCCCCGCTGACGGTGAAGTACCGGCCGTCGTAGCTCGCCGAGTCCTCGGTCAGCGCCGAACGCAGCACCCTCAGCGACTCGTCGAACACCGCGGCGCGCTCGCCGTCGGGGACCACGAACACCTCCCGCTCGGCGGGAATCGCCGACCGCAGACCGAAGACGGGAAGGACCCGCTTCGGTGCGACGGCCGCCAGCGACGCCAGCTGCTTGGCGACCAGCACCGGGTGCCGTCCGGGCAAGACGGCCACCGAGGTGCCGACCTTCAGCCGGGTCGTCCTGGCCAGTGCGTACGCCATCCCGACCACCGGGTCGACCGCCGGGGAGTACACCAGCTCGGAGAACCACAGGGAATCCACGCCGTTGGCCTCCAGGTAATCGACGATGGGGGCCAGCTGGTCCGGGGCGGTGTCCGAGCCCAACCCGACGCCGAAGCGAATCTTCACGGCTACGGCAACGCACCGGTGTCGCGGTTTGTGCCCGCGAGACATAAACCGTTGAGGCGTCTAGCGGCGTGTCCTCGCAGACGTTTATGTGTCGTGGTGGTCAGGCGCGGCTGGGGATCGTCAGCTTGCAGGCTTGGCCGATGTCGAGGGTCCGCAGGACGCGACCCATGCCGACCCACAGGGCGCACGAGAGCGCGAGATCGGCCAGCAATTCGTCGGAGAAGTGCTCGGAGCAACGGCTCCAGAAGTCCTCGTCGTCGCGCAGACCCGTGTGATCGCTGGCGAAGCGGTCCGCGAATTCGGCCGCCAGCCGTTCCTGCTCGCTATAGCCGGGCCAGGTGCGCCACTCCTGTGCGTGGTCGTACAGCTCCTCGTCGACGCCGGCGGCGGGCCCGTCCTCGTCGCGGGTGTTGACGCACACGACGCACTCGTTACGGTGCGCGATCACGGCGCGCGCCAATTCGCGGGTGCGCAGCGGCAACCGGTTCTTGGTGTAGACCGCGTTGCTGAAGCCGCCGAGGGCACCGCCGATGTCGGGGGACTTCACGAACCAGCCGGCCAGGTCGTCGTCAGCAAATGTTCCGATTCGGCTCATGGCGTGATGGTACGCCCGCACCGCCCGTTTCAGGGTGTGGTCGCCGGGATCTTCGTGGTGGGACGGTCGTCGCTCCAGTCCCGTTGCGCGAGAACGCGGCCCGCGACCCGGTTCAGCGCCGCCTCGACCACGCGACGATCCGGTCGCCCGTCGAATCCGGGTGACCGGGCGAGCTTGTCGACCAGCCAGGCCACGAGCAGGGAGTGCACGTAGTCCACCTGCTGGGCGCCCGCGGGTGTCAGCCACATCTGGTCGCCGTCGCCGCGGGCGTACCCCGTGGCGATCAGCCGCGAGAAGGTGGGCTCCAGAACCTCGAACGGTATCCGCAGGTAGTCGGCGATGTCGGTGAGCCGGGCCGTGCCATACATCTGTCCGTAGCGGTTGATGCGCAGGACGCCCCACAGCCCGGCCACGTCGAGCCGGCAGTCGGGTCGCATGGCGATGCTGCGCAATCGCATGCCGGGCACGCCGCGCAGCATGCGCTCGACCGCGCCCTCCAGCATCTGATCCGGGGTCTCGGTGCTGGGCATGCCGAACGCGTCGCCGAGATCGATTGTGCTGTCGTGCATTTCCCGCAGAGGCACCTGGCGCAGGAATAACGCCAGGACGAACCCCACCAGTGCGACCGGAACCGCCCATCCGAACACGTGGGTGAGCGACTCGGAGTAGGCGGCGACGATTGGAGCGGCCTCCTCTCGGGGCAGCCGGTGCAGCGCCTCCGGAGACGCGGCGGCCGCCGCCGGCGCGTGGCCGGCCGCGATAGCCGGGCCGATCCGGCTGTGCAGAAAGTTCGTGAACAGCGAACCGAAGATGGCCGCACCGAACGAGCTGCCGATCGTGCGGAAGAAGGTGACGCCGGAGGTCGCGACGCCCAGGTCGTCGAAGCTCACGGTGTTCTGCACGATCAGGACCAGAGTCTGCATACACATCCCGATCCCGGCGCCGAGGATGACGAGGAACAGCGATTGAACCAACACCGATGTCGACGGGTCCATCCGCGACATCAGGAAGAACGCCACCGCCATGACGGCGGTGCCGGCGACGGGAAAGACTTTGTACCGGCCCGTGCGGCCGACGATGACGCCACTGCCCATCGAGGTGGTCAGCATCCCGATCACCATCGGCAGCGTGCGCAGGCCCGACGTCGTGGCCGAGACGCCGTCGACGAACTGCATGTACGTCGGCAGGAACGTCAGGGCGCCCAGCATCGCGAAGCCGACCACGAAGGACAGGACGCAGCACACCGTGAACACCGGGCTGCCGAACAACCGGGTCGGCAGGATCGGCGCGGCCGCGCGGCTTTCCACCCAGGCGAAGAGGCACAACGCGACCACCGAGCCGGCGAACAGGCCGATGATCGTCGGCGATCCCCACGGGTACGTGGTCCCGCCCCAGCTGGTGGCCAGCGTCAGCCCGGCGGCGCCGAGCCCGACCAAGAGAATGCCGGTGTAGTCGATGACCGGTTTGGTGCGCTCGGACAGCGGCGGGATGGCGGCGGCCGCCACGAAGAAGACCACGACCGAGATCGGCACGTTGATCCAGAACGCCCAGCGCCAGGTGAAGTGGTCGGTGAAGTAGCCGCCGAGCAAGGGACCGATCACGGTGGTGACGCCGAACACGGCGCCCATCGCACCCTGGTAGCGGCCGCGGTCCCGCAGCGGGATCACCTCGCCGATCAGCGCCATGGCGGTCACCATCAGCCCTCCGCCGCCGATGCCCTGCAGCGCCCGCGACGCGACCAGCATGCCCATCGAGCTCGAGAGCCCACACAGCACCGACCCGGCGACGAAGAACACGACGGCCGCCTGGAACACCCGCTTGCGGCCGAACAGGTCACCGAACTTGCCGACGAGGGCGGTGATTATGGTCGAGGCGAGCAGGTAGCTGGTGACAACCCACGATTGATGGCCTGCGCCACCAAGATTGGCGACGATAGTGGGCAACGCGGTCGCCACGATCGTCTGGTCCAGCGCGGCCATCAGCATGCCGAGCAGGATCGCCACGAAGATGAAATTGCGCCGCTGCGGGTCGACCGCGACGTCCGCGGGGCCGGAGTCCGAAGCGCGGCCGGCCGGAGCCGCCGCTGGTGTCGCCCTCGTCATGCCCGCCTTCCCACGGATTTCGATGGTAGTGAGTGCCCACGGTCAACCCGTGGCAACCAAAACCCGCGAAGGCGTGGGCTGTGCTAGCTCGGCGGCCGCGAAACGCACTGCGCGGAGTAGAGCTCCACGCCGAGCTTGTCCATCAGCTCCAGCTGGGTTTCGAGGTAGTCGATGTGCTTTTCCTCGTCCGCGACGATCTCTTCCAGCAGGTTGGCGCTCGTGGTGTCCTGCTTCTCGCGGCACATGATGATGCCGGGCTTGAGCCGGTCCATCACCTCGTATTCGATGGCCAGGTCGGCCTCGAACTGCTCGCGCAGCGTCTGACCGATGCGCAGCGAGAACAGCCGCTGGTAATTGGGCAACCCGTCGAGCAGCAGGATGCGGTCGGTGATCGCCTCGGCGTGCCGCATCTCGTCGAAGGACTCGGCCCGGGTGTGCTCGGCGAGCTCGGTGAAGCCCCAGTTGTCCTGCATCTTGGAGTGCAGGAAGTATTGGTTGATCGCGGTGAGCTCGCCGGTCAACTGCTCGTTGAGCAAGCGCAAAACATCCGGATCCCCTTGCATGATCACTCCCCTACGGTGACGGTCGAAACGGTGGTCATTCCTGGCCTTGGCGGGGTGCGCTGGGCTGCGCGCACCATGCGGGGCCGTAGTCGCACTTTGCCATGCCGAAGTTCAATCTGCCAGCAAGGTATGGCTGTGCTCAGTGTGTGTCCTGCGCCGCCCCCGTGACCGACGTTGCTGGCGACTAAGGTTAGACTGCGCTAACGAACTTAGGTTAGACTCAACTAATATGGCTGTCGGTTCGGCATTTTCTTCGGGAATCCCGTTGACACGGGATGCCGAGAGGGAGGACGAATTGCGCACGCGTGGCCACGCCGTCGGGCAAGAGAACGTCGCCCGCATGCAAGGGATGCGCTGATGTACGTATGCCTGTGTGTCGGCGTGACCAACCACACGGTGTCCGAGGTGGTCGCGCGCGGCGCCTCCACCTCGAAAGAGGTCATGGCCGCGTGCGGGGCCGGGGGCGACTGCGGCCGTTGCAGGCGAACGCTGCGGGCGATCATCGCCGCGTCGGCGAACCTCGAGGTCGCCCCGTCGCGTTAGCCGGCGTCAGCGTTTGTTGAAGTCCGCCAGCGCCGCGGCGTTGGCCTGGGCACCCATCAGCTCGGCGAAGTGAGCGTTTTCCCGCGCAGTGGCCGCCGCGATCTCGGGCCGGACCGGCTCCACCATCGTGTGCTTGACCGCCATCAGGCTCGAAATGGGGCGGCTGGCAAGGATTTCCGCGTGCCGACGGGCTTCGGGCAGCAGATCGTCGGGCTCGCAGACCCGCCACACCAGACCCATCCGCAACGCCTCGTCGGCGTCCACCCACTCCGAAGACATCAGCAGCCATGCGGCGTTCTGCCGGCCCACCAGTTGCGGCAGCAAGTATGACGACGCCGCCTCCGGCGCCACCCCCAGGCTGGTGAAGGGGCACTTCAGCCGGGCGGTCGATGACATGAATGCCAGGTCGGCGTAGCCGAGGATGGTGGCGCCGATGCCCACCCCGACGCCGTTGACCGCGCAGATGAGCGGCTTGGGGAACGCACTGAGGGCATCGATCAGGCCGATGAAGCCGTGCTTGCCCGGCGTGAAGTCCGGATCGGTGATGCGGCCCTGCATCTCGGCGAGATCGGTTCCGGCGCTGAAGCCGCGGCCCGCGCCGGTCAACAGCACCACGGCGACCTCGGGATCCTCGGCCGCGGCCAACAGCGCCTCCGCGGTGGCGTCGTACAGTGCCTCGTTGAACGCGTTCAGCGCCTCGGGCCGGTTCAGCGTGAGGGTGCGCACCCGCTTGTCGTCATCGATCTGCAGCGTCACGGCTGCAGCCTAACCAGGTCAGCCGTTGCTGTAGACGCGGGTGGGCGCGATCAGCACAACCGCGCGCCGCTCCCGGGCCATGACGCGGTCGTACTCGTCCCAGTCGTCGTGCGTGCCGCCCGCGGCGGTGAAGACATCGCGGAGCAAGAGTCGCAGCTGGTCGTCCGTGGTCAGCCAGGGCTGGGCGTCCTCCGGGCCGGCCAGCTCCGCGCGGCCCTCGACGGTCGCCCACTGCCAGCCCTTGCGGAAGGTGACCGCCAGCTGGGGCCGCGCGCGCAGGTTGGCCAGCTTGACCTTGCCGTAGGTGGTGAAGCCCAACGCCTCCTGGCCGGTTGCGGGATGCGGCAACAGGCCGACGTTGACCAGCGACGCCTGCACCGTCGCGTCGGCGCGAACCGTGGAGACGACCGCCAGGCCACTTTCCGCCGCGGCCAGGGCCGTGGCGTCGCGCAGAGATGTCATGTGGGTTCCTCGATGAACGGTGTCTTGAAGACGTAGCGGCTGGTGGGGACGGTGTCGATGTTCTCGTTGGCGCCGAACGCCGTGGTGCTGGCGACCATTCGGCCCAAGCGGTCCTGCAGGTCCTTGTCGTCGGCGGCACCGAAGAACGCCTTGAGATCGGTGATCGCCTCCGCGGGGAACAACTCCTCGACGATGCCCGCGATTCCCGGCGCGCCCGGGGTGAGGGCACGCACCACCCAATTCTGGGTGTAGCCGAAGGTCGACTGCGTCTCGATGGCCACCGAGGTGTGGTCGCGCTGCCACCGGTTCAGCCAGCTCGCCTGGTCGAGGGCCTCGGGCCGGCGCAGCAACGCGATGTTGGCCAAACCCGTTGTGCGCGAACCCGGCTCGGTGCTGGGCCCTTTCAGCGGCACCGATTCGGTGACGAGGTACGCGGCGAGTTGGTCGCATTCGGCGGACAGCAGGTCGAGGGCCGCGGTCATCTGCTCGCCGTAGCACTGCTGCGTCCACATGCTCACCACCGCGCCGACGGGCGGGTCCAGCGTCGTCAGCGTCATCAGCGAATGGCGCACCGCGTCGTCGCGCACGTTGACCGACAGCCCGGGCAAACCCAGGTCCAATAGCGCGTCGGCGACCGGTCCCCGCTGGCGGGCACACCAATCGTCGCCGAAATCGGCCGTCCTGAGCACCGCGATCACCTTTTCCATAGGCAGAACCTACAGCCGCGCTCTGGGCGCAATGCACTAGTCGTTCCCTAGTCGGGACGAAAAGCGCAGTAGTGCGTCCCGGACCGTTTTTCGTCGTTTCGGTCGACGATGGTCGGCGACCGCGCCGGCCGACGAGAGCAAGGATTCATGGACTTTTGGTCGTTGCCCCGGAGGTCAACTCGGGGTTGATGTATGCGGGCCCGGGGTCGGGGCCGCTGTTGGCCGCGGCAACCGGCGCGCCGGGCCTCGCGGGAACCGCGGGCACCCAATCTCAGCTCAACGTGGACGCCCTGATGGACGCCCTGGCAGTCGCCGCCGAGTGACGCTCTTTGACCAACCGCACCCGCTGTTCGCCGCCGATCGACTCTCCGATGATGGCGGCCAGCCGCCGATAGGATTCGTCGCGACCGCTCGACGACCGGAACACCAGCCCGATGCGCCGGCCCGGGCGTGGATTCGCAAACTGCGCCAGTCCGAGCCGGCTGCGTGCCGCCTCGACGGGCGCGGCGCTCTGCGGAATCAGCGTCACGCCCAGCCCGCCGGTCACGCACTGCACCGCGGTGGCCAGCGACGCTGCCCGGGTGTCCGCGAGTTCGGCTCGCACACCGGCCTTTTGGCAGACATCCAGGGCTTGATCGCGCAGGCAGTGGCCCTCGTCCAGCAGTAGCAGCGGCAAATCCGCCAGCGCCGACGCCGGCACCCGGCGCTTGCCGGACAGCGGGTGCCCCTGCGGCACCGCGAGCAGAAAGTCCTCGTCGTAGATCGGTACCTCGGTGAGTCCGGTTGCGTCGGCGGGCAGCGCGATCAGGGCGGCGTCCAGGGACCCCCCGCGCAATGCGGTGAGCAGGCGTTCGGTCTGGTCCTCGATCACCCGCAGGGTCAGCGCGGTTAGGCGATCGGCGACGCCGGCCAGCACGGTGGGCAGCACGTAGGGCGCTACCGTGGGGATCATGCCCAGCCGCAGGGTGCCCTGCAGTGGGTCCGACGTTCCCGTTGCGGCGGCCGCGAACGCCTCCGCCGCTTCGACCACGGCCTGGGCGCGCGGCAGCAGTTGCGTACCTTCGGGTGTCAACAGGACACGCCGCGTCGAGCGCTCGACGAGCTGGGTTCCCAGCCCGGTTTCCAGCGCCGCCAGCGCCTGTGACAGTGTGGACTGGCTGACGCCGAGAGATGTTGCGGCGCTGCTGAATTGGCGCCTTTCGGCGACCGCGACGAAGGCGCGCAGGCCGGCGATAGTCGGCTGATAACTCTTATCGGGCATGCCTATAAGTGTAGTGGGAAATATCACCTTTACTTCAGACAGGGTATGCGGGCAACATGACAGGGAAAGCTAATCTTGAGTAAATCCAAATTAGGAGAGCCATGCCTTTGCTGACCATCGGCGACCAATTCCCCGCCTACGAGCTCACCGCCCTGATCGCGGGCGATCTGTCCAAGGTCGACGCCAAGCAGCCCGAGGACTACTTCACCACCGTCACCAGCGAGGACCACGAAGGCAAGTGGCGCGTTGTGTTCTTCTGGCCCAAGGACTTCACCTTCGTGTGCCCGACCGAGATTGCCGCGTTCGGCAAGCTCAACGACGAGTTCGCCGACCGCGACGCGCAGGTGCTGGGCGTCTCGATCGACAGCGAGTTCGTGCACTTCAACTGGCGGGCCCAGCACGAGGACCTGAAGAAGCTGCCGTTCCCCATGCTGTCCGACATCAAGCGGGAGCTGAGCCTGGCCACCGGCGTTCTGAACGCCGATGGCGTCGCCGACCGGGCCACCTTCCTGGTGGACCCCAACAACGAGATCCAGTTCGTTTCGGTCACCGCCGGATCGGTGGGCCGCAACGTGGAGGAAGTGCTGCGGGTGCTCGACGCGCTGCAGTCCGACGAGCTGTGCGCCTGCAACTGGCGCAAGGGCGACCCGACGCTGAACGCCACCGAGCTGCTCAAGGCCTCGGCGTAATCACCTAGGGTCTGATCAGGGAGGCGAGATGAGCGTAGAAAACCTCAAGGAGGCGCTGCCCGAGTACGCCAAGGACCTCAAGCTGAACCTGGGCTCTATCACGCGCACCACGGAGCTCAACGAGGAACAGCTGTGGGGCACCCTGCTGGCGAGCGCCGCGGCGACTCGGAACACCCAGGTGATCAGCGAGATCGGCGCCGAGGCGGCCGACGTCCTGTCGGCCGAGGCGTACAACGCGGCGCTGGGGGCCGCGTCGATCATGGGCATGAACAACGTGTTCTACCGGGGCCGCGGCTTCCTCGACGGGAAGTACGACGATCTGCGCGCGGGATTGCGGATGAACATCATCGCCAATCCCGGTGTGGAGAAGGCAAACTTCGAGCTGTGGTGTTTCGCGGTGTCGTCGATCAACGGATGCCCGGACTGCGTGGCCGCCCACGAGCACACGCTGCGCGAGGCGGGCGTGAGTCGCGAGACCATCCAGGAGGCGCTGAAGGCCGCGGCCATCATCTCCGGCGTGGCGCAAGCGATCGTCGCCTCCCAAACGCTGGCCACCGTCGGCTGACGCGGTGACGGAACCAGCCTGGGTAGAACACGCGATCTGGTGGCAGGTCTATCCGCTGGGGTTCGTCGGCGCCTTTCCCGCGTCGTCGGAGCCGCCGCAACCGGGCGAACACCGGCTGCGGCGGCTCGTCGACTGGTTCGACCACGCCATCGCCCTGGGGGCGTCGGGCGTTGCGCTGGGGCCGATATTCGCCTCGCGCACACACGGTTACGACACCACCGACCATTACCGCATTGACCCGCGGCTGGGTGACGACGCCGATTTCGACCACCTCGTCGCCGAGGCCCGCCGCCGCGGCCTGCGCATCCTGCTCGACGGCGTGTTCAACCACGTCGGCGTGGATTTCCCGCGCTACCAGGAGGCTTCGCACGATGACGCGGCCGCGCGCTGGTTCCGCGGACGCCCCGGCGCCTTTCACACCTTCGAGGGCCACTCCGAGCTGATCACGCTCAACCACGACAACCCCGAGGTCGTCGACTACACCGCGGATGTGATGGCGCACTGGCTGGGGCGCGGCGCCGACGGCTGGCGCCTCGACGCGGCTTACACGGTGCCGGAACGCTTTTGGGCGGCCACGCTGCCGCGGGTTCGCGAGCGCTTCCCGGATTCCTGGTTCGTCGGTGAGCTCATCCACGGCGACTACGCCGCGGTGGTGCGCGCCGCCACGTTCGACTCGGCCACCCAATACGAGCTGTGGAAGGCGATCTGGAGCAGCCTCAACGACGGCAACTTCTTCGAGTTGGACTGGGCGTTGCAGCGGCACGCCGAGTTCCTGGCCGGCTTCGCACCGCTGACCTTCATCGGCAACCACGACGTCACCCGCATCGCCAGCCGCCTCGAACGTCCTGAGCACGTCGCGCACGCGCTGGTGATCCTGCTGACCGTCGGCGGCGTGCCCAGCGTGTACGCGGGCGACGAATTGGGCTTCCGCGGCGTCAAGGAAGAACGTTACGGCGGCGACGATGCCGTGCGACCCGAATTCGGCTCGCCCCCAATGCAACTGGATAGGTTCGGCACCGATATGTGGGCGTTGCACCAGTTCCTCGTAGGGTTGCGCCGCCGCCACCCGTGGCTGCACCGGGCGACGACGAGCGCGCTGCGGCTGGAAAACCGGCACTACATCTACGAGACCCGCAGCGGCGACGACGCGCTGCTGGTCGCGCTCAACATCGGCGACGAACCGATGCGGGTGGCGGCCTCGGAGCTGGGCACCGCCCACCGGCGGGTCATCGGCGGGTCCGCCGCGCCGCCCCAGGAGGTCCTCGACACGGTGGTCGTCGAGCCGCACGGCTGGCGGATCCTAAGCTCGGGCTAGGCGCTCCAGCGTGAGACGGTCCTGCCGGCCGTCGTAGTACTTGTCGAGCAGCGCGACGAAATCCTCGTTTTCTTCCGTCGCGTGTGCGAACAGCGTCATCGACGAGCGAAGTTTGAGGTCGTCGGGCGAGCCGAAAATGTCGCCGACCGATCGGCCCTGCACCTCGTTGACCAGCCGCGCGCATTCGCGCAGTCGCGGCCCGAGCAGATCGTGGCGCAGGTACGCGCGGGCCTCGTCGAGCGACGAGATGCCGTAGTGCACCGCGGTGGGGCTGCCGCCCAGACCGCGCAACTGCGGGAAGACGAACCACATCCAGTGGCTGCGTTTCCGCCCGGACCGCAGCTCTTCGACCACGTTGCGGTACACCGGGGCCTGCGCGTCGATGAAGCGCTGGAGGTCGAAGGGGTCGCTCTCCGGTTCCATGTGACTACGGTTGCACACTGTGGAATTGAAAAGACGGAAGGCCGTCCGACGACGAGTGCCCAAGGTGCGCGACCTCGCGCCGCTGATCAAGTTCAAGCGTCCGCAGTTCGACGCGACCAAGCGCCGCCTCGACGCCGCGTACACCATTTACGATCTGCGACGCATCGCCAAACGGCGCACGCCCAAGGCGGCATTCGACTACACCGACGGGGCCGCCGACGACGAGCTGTCCATCGCGCGGGCCCGACAGGCTTTCCGCGACATCGAGTTTCACCCGACCATCCTGCGCGACGTCTCCAATGTGACCGCCGGATGGAACGTCCTCGGTCAACCGGTCGTGCTGCCGTTCGGCATCGCGCCCACCGGATTCACCCGGCTGATGCACACCGAGGGCGAGATCGCAGGCGCCCGGGCGGCCGCGCGGGCGGGGATCCCGTTCTCGCTCTCCACGCTGGGCACCACGGCGATCGAAGACCTGGTGACCGCTGTTCCCCAGGGGCGCAAGTGGTTTCAGCTTTACATGTGGCGCGACCGCGACCGGGACGTCGACGGTGGCCAGCAGGGTGTCGAACCCCGCGTCGGCCGCGCGCTTCACCAGCGCCATCGAGCGGTCGCGGTCGCGCCACATGTAAAGCTGAAACCACTTGCGCCCCTGGGGAACAGCGGTCACCAGGTCTTCGATCGC